>CAJMQA010000342.1 GCA_905215395.1 uncultured bacterium
AGTAACGTACTTTCCGATCAGGGAGCCTTCGGAGTAAACCCGGGGAAACATTTGCTCTCCGAATTTGGTGCAAACCTCCGGATGGAAGCCAATTATGAATTTCTCAAAAACATGACCATCTTCAGCCGGCTTAATTTCTATTCCAACTATCTGGAAGATCCGCAAAATATTGACGTCAGCTGGGATGTACAACTGAGTATGGCCATCAATCAATGGTTCTCCACCAATATTACCACCAATATGATCTACGACAACGACACCAAAATTGTACAGAAAGACGGTACCAAAGGTCCGCGTCTGCAATTTAAAGAAGCATTGACAGTGGGATTCCAAGTGACCTTTTAAAATGAAAAAGAGTGGATAAAAGTGAGTAAAGTAAACTTTTATCCACTTTCTATCTTCCCAAAATAAAATCCCTGACAAAATCAGTCGTTTTATCTACCCCATAAACGGAAGAATTGATGCACAGATGATAAGATTCTGCAGCACCCCAGGTCTTATCTGTATAGTAATTGTAATATGAAGCCCTGGACTTATCAGCTTTACGGATAAACTCCTCAGCATCCTTCTGCTCGATATGATTGTATTCCATGGTACGGCGGATCCGGTCTTCCATATCGGCACTGATAAAAACATTGATACAATTTTTATCTTCACGCAAAATATAATCAGCACATCTGCCCACCAATACACAAGAGCGTTCCGCTGCTACTTTACGGATTACGTCGGATTGTATCTGGAAAAGAGATTCATTGGAAAGATAATCATTACTCTGAAAAATGGCATTATTCATTGAAAATCCCATAGCTAAAGCCTTCAGAAGACTACCAGAAGTCCGTTCATCCGCTTTTTCAAAAAACTCTCCGCAAATACCACTTTCCTGAGATGCCATATTAATCAACTCCTTATCATAATAAGCAATCCCCAATTGTTCTGCCAGTTTTTTCCCAACAATCCGGCCTCCACTGCCAAATTGCCGGCCTATCGTTACAATAACCTTCTTTTCCATAATTGTCAGTTTAAAAGTTCATAAACTCTATTACAAAGCTATTGAATCTTTCGCATTATTCAATCCCCCTGACTTAAATTTCTTCAATTGCCAGGACAACATCAACCCCGTAGTCACAGTAGCCAAAACATCCGCAACCGGAATACTTCCCCATACTCCATCCGTTCCAAAAATACCGGGCAGAATAAATAAACAAGGAAGCAAAAAAATCAATTGCCGGGTCAGAGAAAGGAAAATCGCCTTTCCAGCCATACCAATGGATTGAAAAAAACTGGTAGAAACCATCTGAAAGCCAATAAAAGGAAAAAACATCAGGATCAGTCTCATACCGTGTTCTGCTATCCCAACCAGCACTTCGTCAGTTGTAAACAGGTAAATAATAGTACGGGGGAAAATCTGGCATATCAGGAAACCCAGAGTCGTCACCGTCACTCCGCAAAAAATCGTGTACCTCAATACCTTCATGACCCGGTCAAACTGACGGGCCCCGAAATTATAACCGGCAATAGGCTGCATTCCCTGATTAAAACCCATAACAATCATAATAAACAAGAAAACTATCCGGTTGACTATTCCATAAGCACCAATATACATATCCCCTCCGTGATTTTTCAAGCCATTATTGATCAGCATGACTATCAAACAGCTACAGATATTCATCAGAAAAGGAGACAATCCGATCGCCAGCATACCCCCGATAATATGCCATTTTATCTTGAATATCCCTTTTTGAAAACGAATATAACTCTTGGGGTGAAAAAAATGATATAAGACACCCAACAATGCCAGCAACTGAGCACAGATCGTCCCCAAAGCAGCCCCCATAATCCCTAAATCCAGTACAAAGATGAACAGAGCATTCAATACCCCGTTTATACCTACAGCAAACAAAGTGGCTGCCATTGCCCGTTGCGGATACCCGGAAGCCCGCATAACCTCGTTCAGCCCCATATAGATGTGGGTAATCAGATTTCCGTACAGAATCACTTTCATATAATCGCGGGCATAAGGAATCGTATCGGCACTGGCTCCAAAAAAATAGAGGATAGGATCCAGAAAAATCAGGCAGGTGATCATAAACACTATACCAATCACCAGATTCAGTAAAAGTACATTCCCCAATACAGCCTCCGCACTTTTCAGGTCTTTCTGCCCCATCTTTACCGATACCAGGGTGGAAGCACCCACTCCGACAAGGGAACCAAAAGCTGCCGCCAGATTAATAAAAGGGAAGGTCACAGCCAGACCGGCAATAGCCAAAGGCCCGACACCATGACCGATAAAAATACTGTCCATCATATTATACAGTGAAGCGGCAGTCATGGCGACAATTGCCGGGACAGCATAACGCATCAATAATTTACGGATATCCTCCGTTCCCAAAGACAGAGGAGTTTGTTCTGACATATAATAATATTTATAAGTTTATAAAACAGAATCTTCTTCAATCAATTTACGCAACTCTTCAATAGCATCTTTTTCAGGAACTGCAGTTTTTACCATTCGCCGTCCTTTATACAGATTTACTTTTCCATTTCCTGCACCCACATATCCGTAATCAGCATCCCCCATCTCACCGGGTCCATTGACAACACACCCCATAACTGCAATTTTAAGAGTATCTTTACCAGCAAAAGCAGCCTTTACTTTAGCTACAGCCCCCTGCAAATCAAAAAGCGTCCGTCCGCATCCCGGACAGCTGATAAATTCAGCCTTATACCTGCGCACACCTGCTGATTGCAGAATATTTCTACTCAATTCCAAAGCAAAACCCATCTCCGGAATCCCAGGAGTAGTAATCCACAATCCTCCGGCCAAATGATCCAGAAAAAAACCTCCCAGTTGGGATGCAGCTCTCAGCCGGATATCCTCTTTGTCCTGTCCATCAAACACCGCTTGTATCAAGGTCATATTGGAAATCCCCAACTCGTTTAGTTTCCGGTAAGCCCGGTGGAAATACTGATATTCAGGAATAAAAGCCAATACCAGTACAGCCTTTTCGTCCGACTTCAAACATCCGGCCAGTTTTTCATCCAAAGCTGACAATTCCTCTATCCGGATAAAGTTTCTATTTCCCGGCAGGCTCTCAGCATTCAAGTATTCCCACACATTATATAAAGGACTGACATTTTTCCTGCTCAGGCTCGCTTTCTTTGCCATTTGCCAGGGAACAATCAACTCAGTAACTTCAGGCAATTCCAGATCTAATGCTTCCGCATAAGCAATTTCAGGGGCTTTTGTTTTATTAGCCATTACAATAAAATCCTGTATCTGAGCCACAATAAACGGCTTCAGGCAATTTCCTTTCAAATGTTCAGCCCTCTCATATTCCGGTCTGGTACACATTCGGGTTAAAGCACGGGCAACGGGAATTTCAGCTTCCGGCGCTTCTGTCAAAGAAACCCGGATCGTATCTCCGATCCCTTCGTTCAGTAAAGTACCTATTCCTACCGCAGAACGGATCCGTCCATCTTCTCCTTCGCCTGCTTCCGTCACACCCAGATGTAAGGGATATTC
>CAJMQA010000343.1 GCA_905215395.1 uncultured bacterium
GGTAATATAGAATTTGAATATGTTTATCCTGCAAAATAATTTGATTTAGATAGTGTATTGGTATGTCCCCGGGAATGTTTTTACGTTGCCGGGGGCAATTTGTATCAAAATCTGATGTTATGGGTTGTTTAAAAGCATGGGTTCGGAAACGTAAAATATGGTTGTTGAAAGCAGCGTTTATGCTGATTTTACTGGGTTGTTGCTGTTTTATTTATTCCCGTTATATAGCACCGACCCGGGTGGCATTGATTAATTTTCCTGCTTATCAGGCATCGAGTATAGCTTTGGCTAACGATAGCCGGATGGTAGAAGTAGATGTGTTGAAACCTGAAGATGCTTCCAGGGTGAAAAGTTATGATGTGGCTTTGTTTTTCGGACCCGGTTTGCGGTTGAACGGAGAGCAGGCCGCGGATATAGAAGAGGCTGGAGCTAAAGGTACGGCAATATATACGCTGATATTTCCTTCAGGGGTGATAACGAATCATCATGTGGATAGCCTGCAACAGCAACGTATCGGGGATTATTACGGCAACGGGAATAAAAGGAACTACCGGAATCTGTTGCATTTTTGCCGTTCGGAGCTTGATAGGTGTAAATGGTTTGCCACCACTGCGGAGGAACCGGTACATTTACCTTCCAATTTCTATTGGTATTTGGGAGAAGATCATTTTTTTACTGATCTGGACGGATACAACAGCTATTACCGGAAAAATGGTTTGTATAAGGAAGGGGCTCCTTCCATAGCTATTGTTTCCGGAATGACTTCTCCTTTGAGTGGTAATCGGGCCAATGTCGATACATTGGTTGTAGGGTTGGAAAGAGCCGGTTTTAATGTTTATCCGCTGTATGCTACCGGAAAACGTTTACAAATGCTGAAGGAAATTTCACCCGATGCTGTGATTTACCTGCCGATGGGGCGTCTGGGAAGTGATGCCGTGGTAGACTGGTTGAAAGAGCGTAATATTCCTTTGTTTTGTCCGCTGACTCTGTTGCAGGAGCGTCGGGAGTGGGAGGAGGATCCCCGGGGATTGGCGGGAGGATATCTGGCGGCCAGCGTGGTATTACCGGAAATAGACGGTGGAACCCGTTCACAGGTATTGTCTGTGCAGGATGCAGATGCCAGGGGATATTATCAGTTTGTGCCTGTAGCCGACCGGGTAGAAAACCTGGTTGAGGGTATTCGCAGGCAGATTGCCTTGCAGCAGAAAGCTAACCGGGATAAACGTTTGGCTATAGTCTATCTGAAAGGTCCCGGACAAAGTGCTTTGACTGCAGCCGGACTGGAGGTCGCTCCTTCTTTGTATGCCTTGTTGAAGCGGCTGAAAGCTGAAGGTTATTTGGTAGAAAATATTCCGGCGACGGAACGTGAGTTTGAAGCTTTACTCCAGCGTGAAGGGAGTGTGTTTGCTTCCTATGCTAAAGGACGTATGGCAGAATTTATGGCTACGGCTCATCCGGAATGGATTCGGAAATCAGATTATGAGACCTGGGCAAAAGAGGTGCTTACTCCTGAGAAATATGCTGAAGTCGTTGGACAGTACGGAGAGGCTCCCGGTGAATATATGAGTGGTGAACAGGGTGGTGAACCGGCATTGGCATTTTCGTGTCTGCATTTCGGTCATGTGGTGCTTTTGCCCCAGCCTGCTGCCGCAGCCGGAGACAATGAATTTCAGATTGTACATGGTGCGGAAGTTGCTCCACCGCATGCTTATATTGCTCCTTACCTTTGGATTCAGAAAGGTTTTCAGGCTGATGCCCTGATTCATTTTGGTACTCATGGAAGTCTTGAGTTTACACCGGGGAAACAAGTTGGGCTTTCGGCCGAAGATTGGCCGGACCGTTTGATTGGTACTATACCTCATTTTTATTATTATACCATTGCCAATGTCGGCGAAGGGATTGTTGCAAAACGACGGACATATGCTTCGCTTGTATCTTACCTCACTCCTCCATTTATGGAGAGCTGTACCCGCGGACATTATGAAAAGTTGTTCAGGCTGATCACAGATTACGATTGTGCTGCTGAACGGGGACAACTGGCTTTGGCATTAAAAATTAAAGAACAGGTTGTCAGTTTAGGATTACACCATGATTTGCAGTTGGACAGTGTAGCTACAAAACCTTGTACAGAGGAAGAGATCCGCCGTGTAGAGAGTTTTGCTGAAGAAATTGCCAATGAAAAAATGACGGGACGGTTGTATACTTTAGGAAATGTATATAGTAGAGAGGATATCCGGGCGACGGTAGTTGCTATGTGTGCAGAACCTTTAGCTTATAGTTTCGCCCGTTTGGATCGTCAAAAAGGACGGATAACGGCTGCACAATATGCGGATAATGTTTTCGTTTCCCGTCGTTATCTGTCTGATGCCCGGACACGGGTGGAAGAACTGTTACATACCGGTAAAAAACTGACCCTGGAACAATTGGGGATAAGCCGGGAAGATGTGATACGTGCCCGGACTACTGAAATGGCTGTTAATCCGCGGCAATTGTCGATGAGTGAGATGATGGCTATGGCTTCTGAGTCGGGCAATAATATATCCGAAGGAGTGAAAAAAAGTGAGGGAGGAATGAAAATGCCTGCCGGAATGCCAAAAGTCGGAAAAATGCCTGATTGGGTGAAAAAGCGGATAGAGGCTCGTAAAAAAGCTGAACGGGAAGGGAAAAAGGTTGAGATACCGGAGGTACCTGTAGAGGAGAAAGAATTTGCGCAGGCTGTCGGTGAGATCCGGCAGGTAGTTGAGAATGCGGAACGTTATGCCCGGTTGTTGCAGGAATCTCCTCAGCAGGAGATGCTTTCGTTGTTGAATGCTTTGAATGGTAGATATGTTGAGCCTTCTCCCGGTGGGGATGCTGTGCGTAATCCCAATACGCTGCCTACAGGACGCAATCTGTTTGCGGTTAATGCAGAATCGACACCTGGAATAAGGGCCTGGGATGAAGGGAAAGCATTGGCGCAAAAGACACTGGACCAATATTATCAGAAACATGGGACCTATCCGCGTAAAGTGAGTTATACTTTCTGGGCCGGAGAATATATAGAGACTGAAGGGGCTACATTGGCACAAGCCTTATATATGCTGGGAGTGGTTCCAGTGAGGGATGGGATGAACCGCGTGACCGATTTGCAGTTGATACCTTCAGCTGAGTTGGGACGTCCGCGTATAGATATTGTTGTACAGACTTCCGGACAATTGCGTGATGTAGCTGCTTCCCGTCTGGAATTGCTGACTAAGGCGGTAGCTATGGCTGCACAGGCAAAAAATGATACTTGTGGAAATTACGTGGCTACCGGCACTGTGGAATCGGAACGTATACTGCTCGATAAGGGATTATCACCGAAAGAAGCCCGGGAGTTATCGCTGGTTCGGGTATTCGGTGGAGCAGGCTATGGTACCGGGATTACCGGGTTGGTGGAAAAAGGAGATGCATGGCAACAGGAATCAGAAATTGCAGACCGTTATTTGTCGGATATG
>CAJMQA010000344.1 GCA_905215395.1 uncultured bacterium
GTCATCTTCAGGCTTTCCGCCCAGCCGGATTCCACCCTCAATCTTCAGCAACCTCTACCAGTCCATGACAACTGGTGGGGTTATTTTGCGGATAGTACCCTCAATTTACTCATCCGTAAAGCAATGGATAATAACTACGATCTACAGAATGCCATTAAAAATATCCAGATAGCCAAAACTAAACTACGGATACAAAAAAGCGGTTTTTATCCTTCATTCAGTGTCTCCACACAATACAGTCCTGAAAAAAGTAGCCTGGGAATTGACCATACCGACAGTTACAGCCGGACCGGTCAGGCTGGACTCGAAATGAATTGGGAAATTGATGTATTCGGAAGTATCCGGAAAAATGTAAAGGCACAGAAAGAATATTACCTGGCCTCACAGGAAGATTACCGGGGAGTAATGGTATCTCTGGCAGCAGAAGTAGCTACTGCTTATATTCAATTGCGCACCTATCAGCAACAACTGGAAGTGGCCCGGAACAACCTGCAATCCCAGGAAGAAATCCTCCGGCTCAACGAAGCCAAATTAAAAGCCGGACTGACTTCACATCTCATTGTAGCACAATCCAGAGGACTATGGCTACAAACTAAAGCCACAATTCCCGGTATCGAATCTTCTATTTATGCACAGGCCAATACCCTGAGTGTATTAACAGGAGAATATTCCGATTCACTGCGTCAGATACTCCTGAAAATAAATCCCTTACCTACCCATCCCCGACAAGTCGTAAGCGGTATTCCAGCCGATCTGGTTCGCCGTCGTCCGGATATCCGGTCAGCAGAACGTACTATGGATGCTTTGGCTGCAGCGGCAGGGGCTAGCCGGGCCGACTGGTGGCCCAGATTTTATCTCACCGGGGCTCTTGGCTATGGAAATGAATATTTCAAGCAGACGTTCAAAAAAGAAAATATGACCTGGCAAATTTCTCCCTCCATCAAATGGACTATCTTCAGCGGCCGCCAACTGGTGGAAACAAGCCGGTTGGCGCATCTGCAACTGGATGAAGGGATCAACACCTATAATCAAACCCTGTTGACAGCTCTTCAGGAAATCGACAATGCTATTTTTTCATACAACAAATCCCTTCAGCAACTCGAAGCTGACCGCCAGGCCCTGGAAGAAATCAAACTGACACTACAATATGCCACAGACCTTTACAAAAAAGGACTGGCTGACTACCAGAGCGTTCTCGATTCTCAACGCAATGTACTGAGTTATGAGAATATTCTGGTTAACGCTCAAAGCACCACACTGATTTACCTGATCCAATTGTACAAAGCTCTGGGAGGAGGATTCTGAAATGAAGAGTGAAAAAACGAAAAATTTTTAAATTTAGATTTATGACAAAAGAAGTTATATATTTAATATTGGGGGGATGTCTGCTACTTGGAGGATGCAAAAAAAAGCCACAAACAAATCAGGAAATGACGCAGACTCCGGAAATTCTGGTTAATATTCCGGAACAACGGCCGGTAACTTACACCTATGAATATCCAGCTTATCTGGAAGCTATACAGACAGTCAATTTGGTGGCCCGGGTATCAGGTTTTCTGGAAAAGATGGAATATACGCCCGGACAACCTGTAAAAGCCGGTTCAATGTTATTTATCATCGAACCTCAGCCCTACCGGGATCAGCTAAATGCAGCCAACGCACAACTAAAAAGCATGGAGGCAAAATTAATTTACGCCAAAGCCCAATATGAAAAAATGAAAGAGGCAATGCCCAGCCATGCTGTCAGCGAGATCGACTTTATACAAGCCGAATCGGATTATCAGGCAGCAATTGCCAATGTTCAGAATGCCAGAGCCCAGTATAATACAGCAAAAAACAATCTGGATTATTGTTACATCAAAGCTCCCTTCGACGGCAGAATTTCCCGCAATCTCGTAGATATCAAAAACTACGTAAACGGCTCTGTACAAGCTGTCACTTTAGCTACAATGTACCGCGACAAACACCTGTATGCTTACTTCAATATGGCCTATGCAGAATTCCAAAACTTACCTTCCATTACCAAGCCTATGTCCGGCAAAGACTCCGCCATGTCTTTAACCATTATAGATGCGACCAATCCGGAACATCAATGGCCAGGTCAATTGGATTACAGTTCTCCGAATGTGGACCTGCAAACCGGAACAGTAACAGTCCGGGCAATTACAGACAATCCCGATCAGGAACTTCTGAGCGGAATGTATGTCAATATCCGGATCCCCTATAAAAAGGTTGAGCATGCACTATTGATCCCGGAAACCTCCATAAAAACCGGCCAAGCCGGACGTTATGTGTATCTGGTTAATAAAAATAACCAGATTATTCAGCAGACTGTAAAAGTCGGTGTTCTGACTCCGGAAGGAATGCGTGAAATCACGGAAGGAGTAAACCCGGATTCCCGGTATGTTGTCGAAGCCCTGATGAATGTCCGCCCCGGAATGACTGTAAAACCTGTAAGACAAAAATAGCTGGCCATGTTTAGTAATTTCTTTATCAATCGTCCTATATTCGCCACAGTACTCTCTATCCTTATCGTGATTGCCGGATTGGTCTCATTACGTAGTCTGCCTGTTGAAGAATATCCGACCATTACTCCCCCGACTGTTGTTGTAAGCGCTTCCTATCCGGGAGCAAATGCTTCAACCATCGCCGACATGGTAGGAACCCCCATCGAACAACAAATCAATGGAGTAGAAGGAATGTTATACATGTCCTCCACCTCTTCCAGTACGGGAACTTATCAGTTGACCATTACCTTCGAAGTGGGAACCGATCTGGACATGGCCACAGTATTAGTAGAAAACCGGGTAAATATGGCACTGAGTACCCTACCGCAAGAGGTTACACAAATAGGAGTTACAACGACAAAAGAGTCCACCAATGTCGTCATGTTTATCTCGCTGACCTCCACCCAACCGGAATACGATGCTCTTTTTCTCTCCAATTATGCAGCTTTAAACATTAGTAATGAACTGGGACGAGTAAAAGGTGTTGGTAGTGTAGGACTTTTTGGAATGGGAAAATATAGCATGCGCATCTGGCTCGATCCGGACCAACTAACCATCCGGGGCATCACTCCCGCCGATATTGTCGCAGCCATTGAGGCACAAAATATTCAGGTTACAGCGGGCAGTGTAGGAGCACAACCGCTGGTAAAAAAAGAAGCTTATCAATACACTTTGGAAACTAAAGGCCTGCTCGTCGATGAAGAAGAGTTCGGCAATATTATCGTAAAAGCCATGCCAGATGGTAAATATTTGCGTATCCGGGATCTGGCAACCATCACCCTCGGTAGAGAGAGCTACAGTACCACAGCCACTTTAAAAGGCGGACCTGTGGCAGCAATTGCCGTTTATCAATTACCCGGAGCCAACGCTTTTGATGTCGCCCAAAGGATAAAAAAAGAGGTGGACAAAGTATCGACTTATTGGCGCGGATGGGTCATTTACAACATCACTATCGATATCT
>CAJMQA010000345.1 GCA_905215395.1 uncultured bacterium
TGGAAAACGATCCTTACAAAGAGTTCAACGGAGAGGATCAGCAACTGAACAAAGCCATTGAAATCATTCTGGAAAAACTAAAAACAGAAAGCCGTGAAGCACCGAAAATTCCAGCTTTCCCTGTCAAATAAAAAAGTAAGATGTCCAAGGTTCTTGGACATCTTCTTTTATTCCTCCAGCTTGCCTATCGCCTTCAGATAAGCCGACTCACTCAGATGAAGTAAAGTCTTGGCGTCTATCCACTGGCTCCAGGCTTGCTGCCATTGAGCCTGTGCTTCGAGTAAAGCAGTCAGGTTCTCCAATCCGACCTGATACTGGTTGGTGCTGACCTGCAAATTTTCCCGGGCCTGCTGCAAAGCATTCCGGGCCATTTCCACCCGGGTCTCAGCATCTTTAATATTAAACCGTGAGGAAGTGATTTCCAGGCGCATCAGCTCTGCAGACTTTTCCAGGTTCAACTGACTGATTTCCTCTTCCATCCGGGCAGAACGCACTTTGTTCCGTCCTTCTCCCCAATGAAACACAGGAATACGAACAGCGGCCATGGCAGAAAAAGTGGCATTGCTTTCATCGTCCCCGTTCAGTTTCAGACCTCCCCCATAACCGTAGGCTGCAGAAACACCGATTTGAGGCAAAAAATCGGAACGGGTCAAGGCCACCTGCCGTCCTCTTAAATCTACTTCCTGCATTAACAGATTGTAATCGGGACGCTGGGATACAGCACTATCCAATCCCCAGATTTGAGGATTTATAGCCTCAGTCAAAGAATCCTGTAGCTTTACCTCCGTCTGTAAATCTAGTCCAATGACCCGGCAGAGATTCATACGCGCCAGTACAGCCCCGTTCTCTGCCTTTTGTAACATCAGACTAGCTTCATTGTACCTGACCTGGGCCTTTAATACCTCGTTAGAATTCACCATGCCCACTTGTTTGGCATCCTGCAAATTCTTCAGCAGCTCTTTTACCACAGCCTTGTATTTCTCCGCTGCAACCACCTGTTCCCTGACTCTGAGCAATTGCCAGTAAGCTTCATCTGCACTCAGAAGAATTTCAGAACGGTTCATCCGCAAATTTTCCCCAGCCATATCCTCTCCCATTTTAGCCATCTCATGGGCGGCCCTAACCTTTCCTCCCATATAAATAGGCTGTTCCAACTGTATTCCGGCAGTATAGACTCCTCTCATGTTCAACTGGAGGCGGATATCCGGCAGGAAAGCATACGTATTAAACACCGGATTTCCATCCGGGCCTATAAGCGGCTTCTGAGTTTCCGGGTCTATCACCACATTGGGTTCCAATGTCCCGGTTTCTCCCGGTTTATAAGTGGGCAAATACCCTCCTTTGATTTTATAATTGTATTTTTTCTGATTATAAAATCCAAGACCAACCACCGAAAGCTTCGGCAGATA
Organism: uncultured bacterium; assembly: GCA_905215395.1. Taxonomy (GTDB): domain Bacteria; phylum Bacteroidota; class Bacteroidia; order Bacteroidales; family Marinifilaceae; genus Odoribacter. Next base: position 1,410 of record CAJMQA010000345.1, read on the forward strand.
ATCAGCCCGGTAAGCTTTGGTTTCAAACCTGGCCTTCTGTTGCTGACGGTCTGCAATTTCCATCTCTTTGCTACTTTGCAAAGCCATCTCCCGGCATATTTTCAGATTTAACTCCACCTGCGCAAATAAAATACCGGGGCAAAATAATATCAGTAATAACAATGTTCTCATAGGACATCAATAATAAATAGATTAACCTTCTTTCCTGGGATGACGGATATGGAAAAACAAAGAGTAAAGGATAGGCAGGATGATCAGAGTAATGATCGTTCCGATAAATAATCCTCCCATAATCGTTACAGCCAAAGCCCCGAACATATCGTCATTCACCAGAGGAATCATACCGAGAATGGTCGTCATTGCAGCCAGGAATACCGGGCGCAAACGGGAAGTAGAAGCATCAATCAGAGCCTGAAAAGCTTCCTTTCCGGAACGGATCTGAACATCTACCTCATCCACCAGTACCACCCCGTTTTTGATCATCATTCCCACCAGCCCCAAAGCCCCGACAATGGCCACAAATCCGAATTCCTTATCTGCCAGCAACATTCCGGCAACTACCCCGGTGATTGCCAGAGGCAAACAAAGCAATATCATCAGAGGTTTCCTGAAATCCTTGAATAAAGCAATCAGGATAGCCAGAACTAAAACAATAGCAATGGGCACATTCTTAAACAGATAAGACTGGGATTGTGTACTAGCCAGATACTCTCCTTGCCAGGCCGTAGTATATCCCGGCGGAATCTGCAGGGAATCGATTTTCGGCAGCAGACTATTTCTGGCAGCAGTGGTCGTATAACCAGGGGCATTATTACACTGTGCCGAAATCGAACGCTGACCATTATAACGACGGACTACCGGAACTTCCCAACCCATATCCACACCGGAACTAGCTTGATTTAAAGGTACTGACCCGATCAGTCTCTTTAATATCTGGTCTTCTCCGATCATTCCGGTCATCAGTTCTTTGACTGTTTCCAGTCCGAGCCCATTCGTAGAAGGGACCATGCTCCAAACCGGAATATTATTGATCCGGTCAGGACGTTCCCCCCTGACATTCACACTCTTCATATAAATAGGTAAAGCATGCTCACCCTCATAATACGCCCCTATAGGCAAACCATCCGTAGCTGCAAGGACAGCCAGCCCGACATCTTCACGGGTCAGGTTCACATCCCGGGCTATTTGCTGCTGATATTTCACATCCAGAGCCGGCGTTTCAGGACCCCAGTTGTTGGTGACCAATTGAATGGAAGAATCTGCCCGCATAATATCTTCTACCTGTGAACACAAATCCTTCAATACAGCCGGATCAGGACCGGAGATCATAAACTGGATCGGAAAATCCATATACATCAGATTATATCTTTTCATCCGGACATAAGCCTGGGGATAATGTGAAGAAAGATAAGCCTGAATTTCCTGCATATTATCTTTTAAGGTCTCAGGAGATGTAAAATCCACAATTAACTCCCCGTAACTCAATGAAGGTTCTGCCACAGTACGGACCAGATTATAACGCGAAGGGGTTCCTCCCAAACTGGTGGTCACCATCGTTATCTCAGGCCGGCTCATCAGATAGGCCTCCATAGTAGCCAAATCAGCTTTGACTGTCTGCGGATTAGTCCCGTAAGGCATTTTATATTCGATATATAGCTGGTTATAACTGAGATCGGGAAAAAATCCCTGTTTAATAAAACGGAAACCATATACACTGACCGCCAGCAAAATAACCACAGCAATAATCCATACCCATCTGTAATAAACCGCAGACTTCAATACACTCTGAAATTTCCGGTATATACGTCCGTTAAAGGGATTCTCTTCTTCCCCGGACTTTACCACCTGGTTTTTAAAAGAACGGTCGGCCTGAATCGGCACATACGCCAATGCCAATATCCAACTCAGCCATAAAGAAACCGCCAGTACTATAAAAAGATCCCGGACATATTCCCCGGTTGTATCCGGGGACAAATAAATCGGTAAAAATGTCAGAATACCGATGGTTGTCGCTCCCAACAAT
>CAJMQA010000346.1 GCA_905215395.1 uncultured bacterium
CCCCCCAGTGGACCGGATAGCAGACGTTCAACTTCTAGTCCGGCATCCTGTGCATGTTTGCCTGTTGTACCTGTGGCAACAATTTCTGTGCCTACAGATTTCAGGAAATCCATGTGTCTGTTCAGGAAAGCCACCATCTCTGCTTTCTTTCCGTCGTGTGCAATTACTGCAATTTTCATAGTTAATAATTTATTGTTTTTTAGTTCTACGAAATTACTGCTTTTATCATATAAAATTTGTAATTCCTGTAAAAATATTTGCGGATTCGATTGCAAAACTGGGGTATAACTACCTGAATTTTTCAGCTTTACCGTTGATTATGGAGTCAGTATCCTGGAAAAATTGCCGGTAGAGGACGGAATCTTGGGTTGGCACAAGTCTATGGGCTTCAGGTTCCGGGATGACATAATAGCGCCGTTTTTGGTTTTCTATGGGACGATGGACATAGCTGCTGAGGTATTTCATATGATAGGTAGTTATTCCTTTCTGCCGGGTCAGGGACAGATATACTCCGATACCTCCGTTTGTGTGACGCTTGCTCTGGTTGGAGATAAAATTACCCAGAGAATAAACGGTGACACCACAGGTGTCTGTGCCCTTGAAAACATATTCAAGGGGTTGTACAACATGCGGATGGGAACCGATAATGATATCTGCTCCGCTTTCGTGCAGCCAGGCTGCCAGTTTTTTCTGAGCGGTGTTGGGGGTCGTGAAGTATTCTTCGCCCCAGTGAACGACGACCACAATATTGGTGGCCGTATCGAGCCGGGCTTTTTCGATTTGTCTGCCCATGGTGAAGGTATCGATCATAGATACAACCTGTCCGTTTGTGACCGGAATGCCATTTGTTCCATAAGTATAGCTCAGCAATGCGATTTTGAATTGTCCCTGGCGGATGTATAAGGGAGTGGTGCCGATCCAGCTATTGGTGTCCGTGAAAGTTCCGGTATGTGGTATCAGTAAGGAGTCCAGATAATAGATGGTTTGCCGGATTCCTGAGGCACCTTTATCACAGGAGTGATTGTTGTTTGTTGTCAGAATATCTACCCCGCTTTTTTTCAGGTCCCGGGCCAATTGCCAGGGAGCACAGAATTGCGGGTAACCACTGAAATTTTTATGACTCAGGGTAGTTTCCAGGTTGGCAATGACATAATCCGCTTGCTGCCAGTAGGGGGCAATATGGCGGAAACAAGGCAGATAATTATAGTCCTTCAGGGTATCATCCCAGGCTCCGGTAATTTGCGGAGAATGTTGCATTACGTCTCCGAAAAAGAACAGACTGATACTGTCTCGCCCGGATATACTGTCTCTTGCAATCCAGGGTTGGGAACTGGCGGAGAGGGCAAGCAAGAGTAACCAAAGACTATAAATATATTTCATGTCATGAAGGATTAAAATAACTACATAAAAAAACAGTGTCAAAAATAACTCTTTGACACTGTTTTTATCATCGGATAGTGATTATTTCGTCAGTTCTAAGTCAAACTCTGCTTCAGCAGGAGGAATACATTGTCCGCCGCTACAAGCCATGAATTCAACATATCCTACTAATTTAGCTTTTGCTGCGGTTACTTTTACACGCTGTATAAAAGTGGCAGTAGTTGTGAAATATTTCAGATCCATGTTGAATGCTTCACTATGTTCTGTTTGCGGAGTGGTTGTGGCTTTGAAAGCACCAACTAATTCAATTCCTGAAGTTTCATCTTCATCCATATTGAAAGTAGTAGGCAGTGGGCCTCCTTCCGGTAATTGGGTGTCATAAAGATGCCAGCCAGCGTCAACTGTAGCTTTGCAAATAATATCATAAACCCCTTCACTTACTTTTTTGTGAGTAATTTGCCATTTCACCGGTTTTACAACTTGTGCGCTCAGGCTAGTTGCGAATGCGGCAACCAAAACCATTATTACCATTAATTTTTTCATTCTCTTTGAAATTTGAAAGTGTAACTTTTATTTTTACAAAGTAAAGAAATAAACGTTGAAACCTTATGTTAGTTGAACGTTAAATCTTCCTTAATAAAATGTAATCAGCCTGTTTAAAGTGTTTTTTTCACTTCAACTTCCTGATATCCTTCAATAAAGTCACCTACGCGAATATCATTATAGTTTTCAATATTCAAACCACATTCAAAACCTTTGGCAACCTCTTTCACATCATCTTTGAAGCGTTTTAAAGAACCCAGGGCTCCGCTATAGATTACAATACCTTCACGGATGACGCGAATCTTGGCCGTACGTATGATTTTTCCTTCGCGTACGATACAGCCTGCAATGGTTCCGACTTTAGTGATTTTGAATGTCTCCAGTACTTCTACTGTAGCAATGATCTCTTCTTTGATTTCAGGCGAAAGCATACCTTCCATTGCGGATTTCAGCTCTTCGATTGCCTGATAGATGACAGAATAAAGACGGATATCAATCTGTTCTTTTTCTGCCAGTTTACGGGCTCCGGCTGAGGGGCGAACCTGGAAACCGACGATGATGGCATTTGATGCTGCTGCCAGCAATACGTCTCCTTCTGTAATTTGTCCTACTGCTTTGTGGATGATATTTACCTGTATTTCATCTGTAGAGAGCTTGATCAATGAGTCGGAGAGGGCTTCAATAGAACCGTCCACATCTCCTTTGACGATTACGTTCAGCTCCTGGAAGTTACCGATAGCAATACGGCGACCGATTTCATCCAGGGTGATGTGTTTCTGAGTACGAAGGCCTTGTTCCCGTTGTAGTTGTTCCCGTTTGTTGGCCAGCTGACGTGCTTCTTTTTCGTTGGACAGAATGTTAAATTTATCACCTGCCTGGGGAGCACCGTTCAGACCCAGAATTAATGCTGGTTCCGATGGCCCTGCTTTTTCCATTTTTTCCCCCCGTTCGTTGAACATTGCTTTTACGTGTCCGAAGTATTGACCTGCCAATATGATATCTCCGACTTTCATGGTTCCTGATTGTACCAGAACTGTTGCGACATATCCACGGCCTTTGTCCAGTGAGGATTCGATAATGGAGCCGTTGGCTTTTTTGTGAGGGTTGGCTTTTAAATCCAGTAACTCTGCTTCCAGCAGGACTTTCTCCAGCAACTCTTCGATGTTCACCCCTTTTTTGGCTGCGATTTCCTGACACTGATACTTACCGCCCCATTCTTCTACCAAGAAGTTCATATTAGCCAGTTCTTCACGGATCTTGTCGGGGTTGGCTCCGGGTTTATCAATTTTATTGATGGCAAATATAATAGGTACACCTGCAGCACTGGCATGATTGATTGCCTCAACAGTCTGAGGCATCACATTGTCATCGGCTGCAACAATAATGATGGCGATATCTGTTACCTGGGCTCCGCGTGCACGCATGGCAGTGAAGGCTTCGTGACCCGGAGTATCCAGGAAAGTGATGGTACGGCCATCAGCCAGTTTTACATTATAGGCAC
>CAJMQA010000347.1 GCA_905215395.1 uncultured bacterium
AGTGTGGCCTTTTCCAAGTTTTCGCGTACCAATCCCTATTTCCGCAAGACGGATGAAAACGGCGATCCCCTGATGGTGCTGGAATCTTTTTCCTATCTGGATATTTCGACTTTTTCCGTGAAAAATGTAAATATCTATAGTCCGTTTTATGATTGGTCGAACAATAATTTCGACTATACAAAGACTTTCGGTCTGACCAACAATTTTGAGGTGGACTGGCGGGCTGTGGATGAGCTCCGGATAAGGGCAAAGATCGGTCTGACCAAATCCAATGAACAGGCCCGGAAATTTTTATCTCCTTTCAATGTGGATTATATCGGAAGCGAGGACAATAAGAAGGGGGAATATACGGAGTCGGATAAACAATCCTTCAGTTATGACGGAGACCTGAGTGTGACATACGGAAAATTACTGAATGAACGCCACATGGTAAATGCTGTGGCCGGAATGCGTTTTGCACAGTCGGCTTATGATGTGTCCGGGTATACGATGAGGGGATTTATCGACGATGAATTTACCAATCCCACCTTTGCACAGGAATATAATATCGACCGGAAAGAATATCAGGAGGTGAAACGCCGTACGGCCAGTTATTATGTGAATGCCGGATATGCTTACGACAACCGTTATCTGTTGGATGCCAGCTGGCGTTCGGACGGTGCTTCCGTTTTCGGAGTCAATAAATTGTTTACCAATACATGGTCGGTGGGATTGGGATGGAATATCCACAATGAAGTGTTTTTCAGGGGTGTGGGATGGATTGATCAGTTGAAACTGAGGGCTTCTGTCGGTAATCCCGGTAACCAGAATTTCGATGATTACATTTCGATGAAAATTTATACCTACAATAATCACCATACCAATCCCTGGGGGGTGAGTACCCTGATCAGGAATTTCGGGAATGAAGATCTGGAATGGCAGAAAACCCTGGACAAAAATATCGGTTTCGATTTGACATTGTTCAACAACCGATTGCGGATTAACTTTGATTATTTTTCCAAAAAGACAGATCCGTTGCTGGTATATATAGGGATGCCTTCCTCGACCGGTGCGGTCAATATGCCTTCCAATGTCGGAGAACAACTGACCAAGGGATATACCCTGGTGGCGAATTATGCTATCCTGAAAAAAGAGAATGTGCTTTGGTCTGTGAATGCAACTATGCGTCATCTGACTTCTGAATACCAAAATGTAAGTAAGTACCTGGATAAATTTAACGAAGAGAATAAATCCAGGAATCTGCAAAGGTATTACGACGGAGCCAGTCCTTCGGATTTATGGGCCGTACGTTCTGCCGGGATTGATGCTGCTACCGGTCGGGAGATATTTTTACACAAGGACGGAACCCAGACGTTTACCCATAGTTATGACGATGAGGTGGTGGTCGGTAATAGCGAACCGAAATTTGAAGGAGTGGTAGGAACTACTTTTTATTACAAAGGATTTTCGATGTCTGCGAATTTCCGTTATCGGCTGGGAGGACAGATTTTCCTCTCGACCCTGTATGAGAAAGTAGAGAATATTTCCTATGAAAATGCTCATTACAATCAGGATAAACGGGCTTTGTACGACCGTTGGAAAGAACCGGGGGACAATGCCAGATTCCGGGCTATTTCGACGACTGCCGATACGGAGATGTCTTCCCGTTTTGTGGCTGACAACAATGTGTTTTCCGGAGAATCGTTTTCCATCGGATATGAAACCCAGGCCAAATGGTTGCAGACGATCGGTATATCTTCGATGACTGTAAGGGCTTATATGAATGATATTTTCAGGATATCGACCGTGAAAAATGAAAGGGGTATCGATTATCCCTTTGCACGTTCGGTGTCTATGTCTTTGGGCATAAGGTTTTAAGAATAAAATATTTGAAAATGAAAAAACTGAGATTGATAATAAAAAGCGGACTGTTGGTGTGCCTGATGTCCCTCTCTGCCTGCGAATCCTGGATCGATATCAATCCTTCGGACCGCATGACGGAAAAGATGCTTTTCAACGACCGGGAAGGTTTTGTCAAAGCTTTGAACGGAGTGTATATCGAGATGAATACAGATCAGTTGTACGGGAAGGAACTGACGGCAGGAGCCCTGGATGTAATGGGGCAGTATTATAGTGCGGCTTCGGTTTCCAGTCATGTCTATAAGCAATATGCCAGTTTGGTATTTACCAATGCCAGTGAAAAGAATATGTTTGAGGATGTGTGGCAAAAGTCTTATCTGTTGATTGCCTGTTGCAATACCATCATCGAGAAATGCGGGGATTACAATGAAAATCTGCCTCAGCCTTATTTCGGTATGATCAAGGGAGAGGCACTGGCGTTGAGGGCTATGCTGCATTTCGATCTGTTACGGTTGTTCGGTCCTGTACCTTCCGAACTCAGTAAGCCGGGTATTCCATATCAGACGGCTTCCAAACAGGAGGTGACAGCTTTACTGTCCGGTAGTAAAGTGTTGGAACTGGTGATCACGGATTTGAAGGAGGCTATGCGTTTGTTGGAAACTTCCGATCCTTATCTGGCAGAAGATCTGAGCGTGTATAGTGAAACGGATCTGCGTTACCGTCAGTACCGTCTGAATTACTATGCAGTGAAAGCACTGCTGGCACGGGCCTATTTGTGGGGCAACGACAGGACAAATGCATATACAACTGCAACACAGGTGCTGAGGGCTGTTCAGGTACCGGGTGCTGAACTGTTTCCATTTGTGACGAATGCTGCTGCAACCAATACTCTGGCTCCCGATCGGGTATTTTCGACGGAGGTACTGTTCGGGATTTATAATTCTTCCCGTGAAAAATTGCATGAAGCCTTGTTTGTCCCGACTCTGGAGGCTACCCATTTGTTGACGTTTGCCGGTTCACTGAATGACGGACGTGTCGATGAACTGTACGATGATAAAAATGATTACCGCTTTAAGGTTTGGGCGAACTATAACAACAATGGAGTGCCTGTTTTGTATCACCGGAAATTTGAGGATTTTGCAGACAATACCGGGAACAAAGATTACCGTTATATGATGCCTTTGATCCGTTTGAGTGAGATGTTGCTGATTGCAGCAGAGTGTAGTGAAGATCCGGATGAGGCAGTCAGTTATCTCAATACCTTGCGAAATGCCCGTAATTGTTTCAGTGTTTATCCGGGACAGGATGCCCTGATCAATTATATTTCTGCGGAATACCGGAAAGAGATGTTGGGGGAAGGACAGATTTTCTTCTTTTATAAACGCCGGGGGATGGTGAATATTCCGACTGGTGCCCAGGCTACGGGTACGATGAACGTAGAATTGCCAAAATATGTGATTGCACTCCCGGATAGTGAGACCAGTCAGAGAACAAGTATGGATACTTCTAAATAAGCAGCTTATGAAAAAGATTTTTTGCTATATATGTTTGTTACCGGTATTTTTATCGGGCT
>CAJMQA010000348.1 GCA_905215395.1 uncultured bacterium
ACGATCCATTATATGAATTGTTTCCCTCCACCGAATTTCATTTGCTGGACCCGACTGATAGTCGTATTGAACAGACGCTTACGGCAAAGGTCATGACAGAAATAAACAACCGGGGCTGTGAATTGATTCCGGAGTATGAAGAATTGTACCTGCCGAATCTTACTTCACTGGATTATGGTGGTCATGTACCTATTTCCGAGTCGTTTTACAAACTCTTCGACCAGGAAAACGATGCCCGCTGGATTCACTTCTACAATAATTATGCGTTATTGTCTTATGCATCAGGGATTTTACATACCTTCGAAATAGAAGGTGAAACCAAAAAAAACTGTATCAAATGGACAGATCAACAATGGCTGAAACCCTGGTGGTTTCAAACTTATATCCGTTTTAATAATTACGGCTCGTATGGTCTAATCGGCATGACCACAGCAGAAATGTACCTGATCAAAGCGGAATGTCTGGCACGTAGCAATAAAACCGGGGATGCTGCCGAGATCCTGAAAACTCTCCGCCGGACACGCTTCATGAATGAAACCGCAGCCAACAATATAGGTGGCAGTGTACAGAACGTTTTGGACGAACGTATGCGGGAAATGGGGGCAGAATGGCGTTTCTTCGATATCAAACGTCTGAATGGTGCGGAAAATGCCGGTATCGCTATTCGTCGTCAGATACTTTCCGATATCACCGACCCGAATTCCGTAACTGAGTTGGTCATCGCTCCCGATGATCCGCGCTGGGCATTGCCCTTCAATCCCCAGGAAGCCGAAAATATGGGATGGCAACAAAATGAAGGTTGGAAATAATAGTAAGCGTTATGAAAATTGCAAATTGGATTTTAATTACGGGATTGTGGATTGCCTTGTCCATTACTGCCTGCAACAGACAACCCTCATATACCATAGAGGGTACTGTCGAAAAATCCGGATATGAAGGGAAAAGAGTTTTACTGACTCAAAGCCAACTGACAGCAGATGAAACCTTCCGGCCGGACACAGCAATTGTAATCAATGGACAATATAGATTCAAAGGAAGAGTAGTACAGTCTGGTCTCTATGAGATCAGGCTAGATCCCGAAGACTATAGCAATACCCTCTACATTTATATTGCACTCGATAATACAAATATCAAAGTTTATACGGATGCAGAAGGAGAGACGTCGGTGTCCGGTAGTGCCGATAATGATCGGTATCAGGAATTCAAAGAGGCTAGCTCCTCCCTGAGACAGAAATTGCGGGCAACCAATAACACGCTGTATACTGCCAAAACTGCAGGAACACTGACGGAAGAACAAGAAAGAGAGTTAAAGGAAGAACAAAACAACTATCGCCAGGAAATAAACAGACTCACTTTTGAATTCGTAAAGAAGAATATCAACAATCCTATGAGCTGGCATGAATTATACGGTTGTCAAGTAGCCATGCCGGAAGAAAAACAACAGGAATTATTCTCCGGAGCGAATGAAAGGACTTTACAACTTCCTCTTGTCATAAAGGTACAAAAATGTATCCGGGCATTGCGGGAAACAGCAGTCGGACAGCCTTTTACCGATTTCCGGATGACCGATCCGGATGGCCGGGAAATTGCGCTTTCCGATTATGCCGGTAAAGGAAAATATGTGTTGGTCGACTTTTGGGCTTCCTGGTGTAAAGGCTGCATTGCAGAAATTCCCTGTATAGAGGCAGCTTATACAAAGTACAAAGACCGGGGCTTACAAGTGGTGGGGGTATCGCTCGATGCCGACCACGAAGCCTGGATGAAAGCTCTCAAACGATTAAATACTCCCTGGCCGCAGATGTTCGACGCCAGAGGTTGGGAATGTGACGCATCTAAATTATATGGCTTATCGAGTATCCCACTCTTGGTGCTTTTGGACCGGGACGGCAAGATTATTGCCCGCAATATTCATGGGGAAGAACTACAACGGATGCTAGCAGAATTGTTAAAATAAAGAATCAGACCGGAAAGACGAACGGCAACTGATTGCTGAAGCGATAAAAAGGGCAACCCGCATAAAACGGGATGCCCTTTTTAACAATTTACTCCCAGCCCATCGGTTGTTTCAGATTGGGATTATCCCGAACCTGATCAAACGGAATGGGAAAATAGTAATATTTCGGAGCAACAAACTTACGGGATTGTTCTACATCATTTTTAAAACGGATTGTTCCTTTATCCCCCTCACTCAGATAAATAGATCCCTTCTCTCCGTTTTTATCATACAGATAGTATTTAGCCAGTTTATCTTTTACTTCCTGAGGCAAGTGATCGATAGGTCCTGTCTCAGTTTCAGATTTCAGGATAGCGACATCAGGAACCCCGTCACCGGTAACATCAATTCCTCCCAAAGCAGGAACATATATACCTTCTGCCGGCTCTTCCAGTAAATTACCGGCTCCCCATCTCAACAGATCGTCATAGCGCAAGCCTTCACAAGCCAATTCGACACGCCTTTCCCGCCGGATTTCCAGGATAACATTCTTCAAATTACCGGTAACCGCAGGATATTGCTTTTCCAACACAGGATCCAGAGGTACAGACATTGACAGGTGAGGCATCTGAACCCGGTTCCGGATTTTATTCACTGTCTCTACCAGATCTGTTTCAGTCAATGTTCCCAATTCCGCTTTGGCCTCAGCATTAATCAGCAGGATCTCTGCCAGGCGGAACACCGGATAATCTGTAGAAAAAGTATTGTATCCGCCAGGATTAAATGCCGGGTCATTGGTGTAATATTTTACCTGAGGAATAGCTCCGTAAGACGGATTAGTAATATGCGGCGCAGTCTCTGCTGCCATGACATAACCCGGAGGCATAATCGTCACCGACATACGCGGATCCCGGGTTATGTCATGGCAGCAGAGACTGCGCCGCATATCCGCGTGTTGCATAATCAGGATCAGAGGTGGCAGGGGTTCCATCAGTTTTCAAGTAGCTGTCAGCCAAACTTTTGCTCAGATTCCAGGAACGGTCCAATACCTCGCTATTGGCATTCAACTTGCCCAATTGACGGTCAAAATCTACAAATAAAATGGCTTCTTTGTTATTGTTCAGGGCTCCCGCAAACAAAACAGCATACCCTTCTTTTCCGCTTCCTGTAATATCATACTGATCTGTTTTCTGCATAATTTGTTCTGAAGCTTCTACAGCTTTCCGCAAAAAAACATCAGCCGTAGACTGTAAATTCAATTCAGGATGATATTTCCGGAAAGTCCCTTCAAAAAGAGCAATCCGTGCTTGTAATGCCAGAGCCGCATACCGGGTGATCCGCGTACGGCTGCTTCCCGGCTCCACATAACGCACCGCAAAATCCAGATCCTGCATAATAGAATCCACAATAAGGGTGCGGGAATCCTGTCCTTTCATCAAAGCCGCCTGATCCCCCTGATCAATGACATG
>CAJMQA010000349.1 GCA_905215395.1 uncultured bacterium
TCTACCATAGCCGATATTGCAGTTGCAACCAACTCAGGTCAGATCAAGACCGGTTCCATGAGCCGTTCCGACAGGATGGCGAAATACAATCAGCTGCTCCGCATCGAAGAAGAGTTGGGGGAGGATGCTGTATTTTACGGACGTCGTTTCAATAAGAAAAAATAGTTGCTCTGATAACAAATGCGATTCGCTCCGATGATATTGCTGTCATCGGGGCGAAATTTTTTACCGGGAATATAAAGTCTTAAAACCATTTTTTCCGTTTGAAAAAAACAGCATCAGAACCGAGATTCCGATCATGATTCCCCAGATTGTATAATAGGCATAACGGTATTTCAGTACGGGCATGTATTCGAAATTCATTCCGTATACGCCGACAATGAAAGTTAACGGAATAAAAACGGCTGAGAAGATGGTCAGTACTTTCATAACGTCGTTGACATTGTTACTGATACCTGCATTGTAGCTGTTCTGCTGGTCGGAAACCATCGTATAATAGATCTCAATGGCTTCAAGCGCCTGGGTGACCAGACCTTCCAGATCGCGCAGGTAACTGTAGGTGCGGTCGTTGATCAGGTCAGAATCGCTGGTCATAAAACGGGTCATTAACTCTTTTACAGGGCGGACATTCTTACGGATATAGGAGAGCTCTGTTTTGTAATGATAGATGTCTTCGATGATCTTTTTGTCGGTGGTAAGCAATCTTTTTTCCTGATCCTCGATTACATTTCCGAGTTTTTCTATGTTTAGGATGTAGTTATCGACAAGGGTATCGATCAGTGCATAGCAGAGGTAATCCGGTGAAAGTCCGCGGATTTTGCTTTGACCCAGACAGATGCGTTTGAATACATCTTCAAAGTAATCCGTTTCAGTTTCCTGTATAGATATCAGGTAATGAGCTCCGACAATCAGGGATATCTGGTCGATTTGCACCTTACAGATATCTTTATTAAAATTCAGTGATTTGAGTATGACAAAAAGGTGCTCGTCGTCGTCAATAAATTTCGGGCGTTCGTCTGTATTGAGGATATCTTCCAGAATGAGTGAGCTGATATTGAATTTTTTTCCGGCTTGTTCCACCAAAGCTGTATCATGTAGGCCATGTAAAGAGATCCAGGTGACGTGATCTTCTGAAATGTATTCGGATATTTTATCCAGGGATTTTAATTCCTTTTCTTTGACATTGCCGGAATTGTATTGCACAACGCGGATGTAACTGTGTTCCATTTTCTGGCGTCCGATAAAAATCAGAGAACCGGGAGCTGCTCCTTTGGATTTTTGTTTATCTTTTAAAAAACGGGCCATGATTTCTGGGGATTAATCTTTTTTAATGATCTCGACTGGCATCGGTTTGGTGATTTCGCCTGTGTACAGGCTGATATGCGGGAATGGGATTTCGATGTTCCGGGCATCGAAAGCTTTTTTGATTCTCCGACGGTATTCCCGGCTGATCATCCATTGCATTCCGGATTTTGTCGTTAATTTTACCTTTATGATCACTGCACTGTCGGCAAATTGGTCTACTCCCCAGACATCTACCGGAGTCAGCATTTTGGTACCGAAATCCGGATCTTTTTGCATTTCATCCCCTACCTGCTTCATCACTTCGCATACCCGGTCTGTATCTTCCTTATAAGCGACTCCGATTTCCACCACTATGGCTGACCAGCCTTTCGTCATATTAGACAAGGTATTGATTTTTCCGTTTTGAAAAATATGTACTACTCCTGAAGCATCCCGGAGGGTTGTAGTTCGCATTTCTATCTTTTCTACAGTACCGGTAGTGCCGTTGATAATGGCTACATCCCCGGTTCGTATCTGATCTTCCAGTAAAATAAAGAAACCGGAAATAAAGTCCCGGACCAATTCCTGGGCTCCGAAACCGACAGCCAGGCCGACAATTCCGGCACTCGCCAGAATGGGAGCAATGTTGATGTTGAATTTTCCGAGCAATATAAGAATATAGATGGTCCATAAAAATATCCGTCCCACTCCGTGTATAATTCCTGATAAGGTATTGATCCGTTTTTCCCCTTCGTCATTGTCAATATTCTCTGTTCTGTGTACCCGTCTGGTGGCGCCTTTTTTCAATCGTTTGACGATATAGTGCAACAATCGCATCAGTCCTATAAATATGAGAGTCAGAATTGCAATGGAGGGAACTTGGGTGATCACCCAGGTGAGAAAACGGTGAATCAGGTCATGCCAGAACGTTTTGTCGGCCAGATTGCTGATACTATGGTTCCAGAAGATCGTCAACGTGGTAATATGAGTTTTTGCCGGGATACTGTCGGCAATGATGCTTCCGGTGCTATCGTTCCATACATGAGGGGGCAGGTGGCGTTTGCTGAGTTCGAAGTTTGCATCAATCTCCGGTACAAATAATATAATGTTATTTACGGAGGGAAGATAGTCACTATTAGGAAAGGCATTCCTGATTTCACCGGCAGTAGATTGTAAACCGATTCCGTTGGCTGTGGTGTAGCGTTTGTCTTTGATGATGATGCGTCCGATCCGGGCACTATTGTCGTTTCTGCGTTCCGGACTTACAATCATCAGAAGCCGGGAACTGTCATCATAAATATAATAGTTTTCAGAGGTTTCAGCCGAAAGTTCATCCCGGGTCTCCAGTTTTTTTATCCGATTTTCAGGAAAAATAGCATAGAGTTCTTTGATGGTCATGCTTTTCTTCACAGGACCGACATGATTATAAGCAATGGTAAATCCGTTTGCTTCGGAGAGATTTTCCTGGTTATTTTTGTTCTGGCAAGCGTAGAGGCCGATTAAAATACTGATGGCAAAAAAAATTCTATACATATCACAACTTGTTTTTACAAAACATACGAATTTAAGGCAAACTTGTGACAGTTGGGCAGCAATCTATTGGAGAACAAGTATTAAAAAAAGTAAAAAATGATAATTTGTAATAAAAAAAGAGAATTTGCTGACAATTTCGCAAACGTGAGCGTAAATAACGGAAAAAATGACGTAATTTAATTCTTTGTTTAGAATCATTTCATTTTAGAATCTTCCGAAACACAGAAAAAAAGTTGCATAATGATTGATAATCAATAGGGTTGTGTGATAGTAAAAATTGTTGATATTAAACTTGTTTAGTCTGAACGATTCGCTACCTTTACCATGTTTTAAAACATAAAATGATCACTGGAAAAGTGTTATAGAAAAGTTAAAATAAAGAAAGAAAGTGGTATTTTTCCCTTTTTCATTTACAATTATTTAACCATGAGTCAAGAGACAAAAGTTATCGAAAAACATGATGTTGTCATCCGTTTTTCCGGAGATTCAGGAGACGGGATGCAATTAACCGGGCAGCAGTTTTCAGATACAGCTGCTTTATTTGGAAATGATGTTGCAACATTTCCGGATTATCCTG
>CAJMQA010000350.1 GCA_905215395.1 uncultured bacterium
TTTTTCATGTTATATATTTTCTATAATTTGTTTCAATACTTCAAAAGATTTCTCAGGAGCAGCCGTCCAGAAATCCTTATACTGCAGGGCATGATTTTCAGTCTTTCCCGGAGTATCACTGATAATCCGGCAACTTAAAAAGGGCATTCCGTACATATGGCAAACCTGAGCAATCGCTCCGCTCTCCATATCCACCGCCAATCCTTGCGGAAAATTGCCTTTGATACCCTCCAACCTGACCCGGTCGGTTATAAACTGATCTCCGCTACAAATCAACCCTCCACACATCGCCACATCACTTTTCACCTGCAAGGCAATCCGGCACAACCTTTCGTCCCCTTTATACCGGGCCGGCATTCCCTGAACCTGTCCATACTCATTCCCATCACCACACCATACATCGTGATAAACAACCTCCTGCCCCACCACAATATCCATCACTCTGATTCCCTCGTCAATTCCACCGGCAACTCCTGTATTTATAATGTATTCCGGACTAAAGTTCCGGATCATTTCCACAGTCCCGACAGCAGCACATACTTTTCCGATACCGGCCTGCATCAATACAACTTCTTTTCCCTCCAATAATCCGAGCACAAAATAAAACCCTCCGATATTTTCCGTTCTCTTTTCCTTCAGCAAAGCATCCACCAAGCGGAACTCTGAACTCATTGCTACAATTATTCCTATCATATATCAGATAATTAGAACCTTAAAAAAGGATTATACTTTTTTTCTTCCCCAATCGTCGTTTCCGGCCCATGTCCTGGAATCACTTTCACATCTTCGGGTAAAGTCAGCAATCTCTCTTTTATGCCCTCCTTCAGTTCACCCGGATTTCCTCCGGGCAGGTCCGTACGCCCCACACTTCCGGCAAACAGGACATCTCCTGCAATCAAAAGTTCATCAGTACGACTGTAAAAACACAAGCCTCCGGGTGAATGTCCTCCGACAGCAATGACCCGCAATTCGGAATGACCAAAACGCACCACATCCCCATCGTTCAGATATTTACCGACAGCAGGCGGAGGAGTAATCCCTGTAAATCCCAGCATAGCAGCATACTCTACAGCATGAGTTATCAGAAAATCATCTTTCTGGGATGCCTGAGTACTTAAACCATAGGTATCCTTTATAAAACCATTCCCCAGAATATGATCTATATGCAGATGAGTATTCAGTAAAGCTACAGGCTTCAGCTTTTTTTCCGTTAAGAAATTCTGTAACCCTTTTTCTTCATCCCTTCCAAAACATCCGCAATCGATAATGGCAGCCTCTCCCGTTTCATCATACAACACAATTGTATTTTCCTGGAAAGGATTATTTACAAAAATCTTTATTTCCATACTTTCATTTATTTCTTTTACAAAGATAATGCAAGCCGAACACAAAGACAAACTTGTTTACAAAACAAAAACATTTATTGCATCAGGGTATAACGGACACTCAGACCGAAATTTGTATTCGTGGTCGGGAAAGAGAGTGAGATGTAAGGCGTATTGACATTCCGGTCGTAAAACAAACGCAGATTCAAACGGTTATTGAAAGTGTAATCCGCAGATACTTTGACGGACATAATTTTCTGTCCGGCCGTCAACTGATCCACATTTTCTGTAATCCTGCGGATAATGGTATTATTCTTTCGGATACTGAAATCAAACTGCACATTAATATCGTTATTCAACTGTTTGTTTTTGAAAAAAATCGGTAAATTTCCAAACCGGTATCCCACCCCGACAACAACCTCGTTGCTGGATGTTTCAGCTAATTGGGCATTAACAAGGCTAAGACTGACATCTCTTTTCCGGTTGATATCCCAATGGGTTGTCAGATTATTAGCCCAGATCATATCCATACTGATCAGAGGATTAAACTGCTCGTTGATAGAAACCATATTCACATCGAATACAGACATCCAGTTCTGTTGCGCATCCCTGGCATCTTCCGCATATTTCAGATTGGAAGCAAACGAACCGACATTGTATTTACAGGTATAGGTATGATTGATAGAGATCGAACGGAAAATTTTCTTCACAAATCCGATATCACTCAATCCGGTATAAACAATCCTCCAGTTCGGACGCATTGCCCATATATTGGGAATCAAGCCATTGTGATTTCCTCCGGCATATGTCCGGGTAAAGGCTCCGATCAATACCTCCTGGGAAGTGGGACCGTATCCGTCATAAAAACCGGTCAATCTCCCTCTATTATCTCTCTGTGGAATATTTCCTTTGGAAAAATCAGCTCCATAACGTTTCCGTGCCAATTCTGCAGCCACCGCTTTCCGGGTTTCCAGAAACTCATTATAGACAGCGGCTGAAGCTGCTGTATTACTACCCACATTATAAAAAGCCGACTTCAGACCGACAATCGACATACTAAAGCTTCCCGTATACATCTTATTCACAGAAGTGAATTCGGCTCCATCGAAGATCAGATATTCACTGCTATTCCGTGAACGGCTCCAATTAGAGGTAAAATTTACCCGCAACTTACGGACCGGCTCAAATAAGGCTCTGACATACAAACTACGGGCACTGTTCATCAAATAAGGATTATTCTGAGAAGAATCAGTGGTAATCCATCCTTTCCGGGCTGCCTCTATACCGAAACTCTCCGATTGTCCCCCAAATAAAAATTTAAATCCGGGAGCCGACCTTCCATTGTAACTCTCCTGCCCTATCCAGCGAGCCTCCGGCAAAAATCCCGGCAAAGTAGTCCCTCTATCTTCCGAATAGCCAATATTAATACTCTTTACCCCGGTCAGTATGCCCACAAAGAAACGGGCTACAGCATTCCCGATTCCGGCATGAGGAGTAAGAGTCCCTGTTATCAGTAACTTTCCTGCCTCTATAGATTGTGAAGGGGTGATCCGGATTTTATTCTTCCCGACAGATTCATACCCCACTTTAATACTCTTCCCATCAGCAGAAGTCAGACTGGCTTTTATATCTCCGGTCTTTAACTGGTGACGGATAATAACAGGTTTTCCTTTCTGTAAGCGCTCGACTTCCGTCTGAAATTTTACAGGTTTCCCTCTCTGAGGACGCGGAGCTCTGCCCATGTCACGCAAGAACTTCGATTTGTTGTAAAGAGAACTCAAAGAAAGGTTTCCATCCAACTGTAAAGAATTTGCATTCCGGATCACATTTCCCGGTCGGGTAGAATCCGAAGTAATTGCAGCAGCCTGCCAATCGTAACGGGTAGAATACCCGGCCATGAGCGAAGTCCAGTCCAGAAAAGGTAATTTATTGACCGGAACAGTATATTGTACGGCAAAATCGTGATTGTAATTCACCGGTCGTCCACCATCCAGGATATTTTGCCACACCGTATCTTTCCATTGCTGATAACGTTCCGGATCACGCTGCCTGTCCACAATCCCCTC
>CAJMQA010000351.1 GCA_905215395.1 uncultured bacterium
GGAAAATCGCGGAAAATATTATGAGAATGCCGGTGCTTTGCGGGATATGATACAAAATCACCTGATGCAACTGATGGGGTTTGTGGCTATGGAAGCTCCTTCTTCTTTTGATGCCAATCTGATGCGGGATGAAGTGGCCAAAGTATTCCGGGCTTTGCATCCTTTGTCTCCGAATGATGTGGTCCGGGGGCAATACATTGCCGGAAAGGTTGGAGAAGAAAATGTGTTGGGATACCGCGAAGAAAAAGGAGTGGCATCGGATTCGACTACAGAAACTTATATTGCCATGCGCTTTTTTATAGACAATTGGCGTTGGGGTGGAGTCCCTTTTTATTTTTATACGGGAAAAAGATTGAAGGAATCCCGTTCGGAAATAGTCATCCATTTTAAAAATGTGCCGCATCGTTTGTTCAATGGTGTCTGTCCGCATTCCTCCTGCAATGAGTTGGTGCTAAAGGTCGATTCGCCGGAGAGTATCTCTCTGAAGTTCGGCCTGAAGGTGCCTGGATCTTTCTTTGAGGTGAAACAGGTGAGCATGAATTTTGCTTACGATTCATTGTGTAATACTTATATTGCAAATGCCTATGAGCGTTTATTACTGGATGCGATGCAGGGGGATTCTACCTTGTACACCCGGACAGATGCTTTGGAACTGAGCTGGAAGTTTATAGATCCGATTCTGCAACTTTGGGCGATGGACCCGCAGAAAGGACTGACATTCTATCCGGCAGGAAGCAATGGGCCAGAGGAAAGAAAATGGTTATTACATTACTCTTTGTAGAATAGATAATAATTCAGAATATGGAAGAGCTGACTTTAACAACCCCTTCTATTCTTTTTTCAGCTATTTCGCTGATCATGCTGGCCTATACCAACCGTTTTCTGGCTTATGCAGCAGTGATCCGGAGTCTGAAAACAGAACATGAACAAAACCCTACTCCGATGACCCAGCGGCAGATAGATAATCTTCGCCGGCGATTGTATATGGCCCGTTCGATGCAGATTTTCGGAGTGACCAGTTTGTTGCTGTGCGTTGTCTGTACGTTTTTTATATATATTGGCTGGCAGGAAACTGCTGTTTATGTATTCGGTGCAGCCCTGCTTCTGTTGGTAATTTCGTTGGCTATATCTGTCAGGGAATTGTTGATTTCCGTTCAGGCGTTGGAATATCGTCTGGATAATGTGAAGGTGAAGAAAGAATAGAAAAGGAGCTTTAAAGCTCCTTTTCCTGTTCTTTATTTCTGGATTTGCTGTATCGGCTGATAAGGATGGGTAAACCAGAAACAAGCTCCTTCGCCTTCTTTGGATTCGACTCCGATCTGTCCGCCCATTTGTTTTACAATACTTTGACAAATGGAAAGTCCGAGACCTGTACCTTGTATAAAAGTGTTCAGTTTAACAAATCGTTCAAAGATCACTTTTTGTTTGTCTGCAGGTATTCCCGGACCTGTGTCCCGGACGTAAAATTTAATATTGTTCCCGTTTTGTAACTTATAACCTAAAGTGATTGAACCTTCAGTAGTGAATTTTAAAGAGTTATTGATAAAATTTGAAATGATTTGAGTGACGCGGTTTTTATCACTGAAAATATGATAAACCGGTAGATTTTCGTCAAAATACAATTTTATCTCGTTTTCTTTTATTTTCATACTGAAAGAACGTAAAATCTCTTTGCAAAGCTGATTGATATTGATATCGTCGTTGACAAAGTCAAAAGTTCCGGCTTCTATTTTCGATAAGTCCAGAATATCGGAAATCAATTGTAATAATAATTCATTATTCTCCTGAACAATATTTCTATAGGTGTTTCTTTCTTCAGGATCTTCTGATTCTGCCAGAAGGTCCGAAAAACCTACAATTGCATTCAGGGGAGTCCGGATCTCATGACTCATATTGGCCAGGAAAGCAGATTTTAACCGGTCACTGATCTCTGCCTTATTCTTTGCTTCGATCAGGCGTTTCTCCGTTTCTTTCAGTTCGGTTACATCATAGTTGACACAAATCATTTCGAGAGCTTCGGGGTTTTCATTTTTTGGATTCCGAACGACATTGATCCGGGTCCATTTTTCTCCTTCTTCAGTAAAAATGCGAAGGTCTTTGCTGAAATTGTCTGTCTCCCCGCTTTTGACTTTACGGATGCTTTCAAAAATATAGTTTCTGTCTTCCTCGTGTACGTGCTTGTAAACTCCGATGATTTCCGGTAGCGGAGTTGTTTCCTTTTCCCCTAGGTTGTGAAACCATTGAGGCACCCCGTAGCCATCTTTGGTATACAAGTCGAATTTGCAATACCCGATTTTGCCGAACTGACTAACCAGCGAAAAAGAGCGCTCGAATTCTGCTAGTTGGCTATATACCTGGCTGATTTCCGTATTATCGATATTAATCAGCAGATAGTTGATCAGTTTACCCTGAGTGTCATACAACATCGTGGCTGTGGTATAGAGATCCAGGTAACCTTTTTTCTGTGAGGCGTAATAATTATTGACGGTTTCGAAGATATATTTCAAACGGAAAGAAACTGGCTCTTCCTGCCGTAGTTTTTCGACAATATCCGGAGCGATGTTGGGATTTGTAAAGAGATTGACTCCCAGAGCATCTTCTTTGCATTTTAATCCGAATATCTCCTGATCTTTATTATTCATGTCAACTAGATTACCCTGGGCATCATACAATTCGATTCCTGTCGGAAGATTATCGTAGATGTTACGGAGAATTTTTTCGCTCCGGTTCAAGGCTTCATGGATGTTGACACTCTCTGTTACATCTGATAGCAGGCATATGATTTCATTTTTCCGAACCGGATAGATGACGATGTAACAATATTTCTGAAATTCCTTGATGAAATAGGCTTCGTTTTTATAATATCCCAGTTGGGCAATGGGATGTAAAGCGCCTAATATTTTATCGATTTCCGAGCCGATTTCCGAACCTTTCCGTCCTATCGGAAGGGGGCTGCCTGCCAGTTCTTCTACTGCTTTGTTGACATCGAGGATCTGAAAGTCTGTGGGATTTTGCTGATTGTCGTACAGGATTTTCAGTCTGATAAATCCCAGCGGCATATATTTGTAAAGATTTTGCAGATAATCGTTTTCTGCCTGAGCTTTTTGTTCCGATTTCTGTAATTCGATACAAATATTGATAATATTAGCCAAAGAGGAAAACCACTGGCAATCTTCATTGCTCCAATGATGATGCTCTTCCACAATGTCAATACCTACATAACCCCATATGTTTTTCCGGGAGGCCAGAGGGGCGATGATCAGGGATTGGATTTGTTGCATTTTCAGGAATTCCTTTTCTTCCTTAGCTTCTTCGGGGAGTTCGTCCAAAGAGGACAGAACGATAGGATGA
>CAJMQA010000352.1 GCA_905215395.1 uncultured bacterium
GGGAGAGAAATATGATGGAATATGCCCTTCGCACATTTTCAGCGGGAAGCTGACGTTTGAAGATTTCGATTTTTTCTTTATTCCTCAATGTGCTGAAAATATGCTTGATAGCAATAGTAAATGTGGTGGTTTTGATACCACCTCCGGTGGATAAGGGAGAGGCACCGATCCACATCAGTATCAATATGAGAAAAAGGGAAGCCGGCATCAATTGGGTTAATTCAAGGTTATTGAAGCCTGCTGTTCTCGGGGTGACTGAATTGAAAAAAGAGATTGCAAGTTTGCCTTTCAGAGGGAGATCTTTCAGCAGGTGGTTGTTTTCAAATATCCAGAATAATATTGTTCCTCCGATTAATAAAAAGAAAGTTGTCGTAATGACAATCCGGGTAGTGGTATTGACAATCCGGACATGTGAAGGCATACGTTTGGAAGAACCAGTCAGACTGTAAAACAGATTCCGGATTTTATGGTTCATAAGTTTTCCGTAGTTAAAAACAATAGGAAAGCCGATTCCTCCCAGTATAATCAATACTGCAGTCCAGCATTGGAAACCGTAAAGTTGACGGACGAACGGATTGAAGAGGTTGTCCGGAAGTGTGGAAAAACCAGCATTACAAAAGGCGGATACTGCATGAAAGACCGCAAAAAAAAGTTTATCGGGAATGATGTCAACCGGGGCATTTCTGATTTCCCACCATAGGATCCAGGTTCCAATAGTTTCTACAAAGATTGTCGTAAAAAAAGTATAAAAGAGAGTTCTGAAAATATTATTCATCGATTCTTCACTCAAAATATTTTTTAGTGCCATCTGATCATTAAAAGAAGTTTGGGTGAAAAAGGATAATGCGATGAAACTGGTAAATGTCATAACGCCGATGCCTCCTATCTGAATTAACAGCAAAAGAATGACTTGTCCGGTAATGGTAAAGGTGGACGCGACATCTACTGTTGAGAGACCCGTTATACAAACGGCGCTGGTGGAACAGAAGAAGGCGTCTATAAATTTGAGAGACCCGTGATGTGCTTTAGGGAGCATCAGTAATAAAGCTCCGGCAATAATAATAGTCAGGAAACTATAAGCGAAAGTAATTTCAGGCCTCACGTGTCTTTGTAAAGTGGTGACAATTACCTTGGAGAGTTGTATAATGCTGATGAATAGCAATAGTATATGCATTATGATATGGTCAGCTTTTTCCAGCCAGTTGCTGCCGGGGAAATGCTCTGGATTTTGAGTAATCATAGTAAATACAAGTAAGGAAAGAATAATGATTTCAATCCAGAATCCTTTTTCTTTCCATATTCCTTTGGGATTCAGGGCTATGTTGATCAGACTGCCATAGAAGAAAATTCGGACGATATAACTGAATCCCTTACTGATGTATTCCTTTTCGGTTTCGGAAATAGAATATCCGAATTCGTAAGCCATGAGCGCCAAAGTTGCCAGGGAACTTAATATAAACAGGATGCTGACAGTCTTTGCGATGACTTTTTTGCTAATACGCCGGAGAATATTGAGTCTATATGTAAATTCTGTAGAAAACATGGTGAAGTATTCCCGATTTTATATGGAATGAACGGGAAAAGGATAAAAAGGTTTAGGTTTACTTCAATAACCTGATCTTTTTATATATGTTGAAAAACAGGCCTACTATCGAAGGTTAAGGTAGTTGGTTTATTCTTTTTTTCATCACACCTCAAGCCGTTTCTCATTTCATGAAAACGAAATATACTGCCATTACCAGACAGATACAAGCGGCCAAATGGTTCCAGTGGAATTCCTGGCCTTTAAAAAGCAGGGTTGAAAAAATAATGAAGATCACCAGTGTAATCACTTCCTGGATGATTTTCAGTTGCATTAAATTGAATGGCCCTCCGTTTCCTTCAAAGCCCAGCCGGTTGGCCGGAACCTGAGCACAATATTCCAGAAGAGCAATGCTCCATGAGAATAAAATGACACCAAAGAGAGGCCAGTTACTGATTATTTTGGCTTCCTGAAGTTTCAGATGACCGTACCAGGCAAAGGTCATGAATATATTGGATACAACCAGTAGTAGTACAGAATAAAAGCCTTGCATAGCTGTAGAGATATATGGTTTTCTAAAAGATAAATTTACCCGAATTTTGGGTAAGGCAAAATTATACTTTTTTTAGTTTGCTTATCCCATAGGCCATTTTGTTTTTCATTTTACTTTCCTATCTTTGTTGAAAGTACCTTTTAAATTTGCTTTATGTCTAATTCAATACATCGTATAGTAATCCGGAATTTGTGGCGGAAATATGATTTTTTTTGGGAAAATCTGAATCCGGACGTGAATATTCTGATTGGAATTAACGGGAGCGGTAAAACTACTCTCTTCAATATTATCGACTCTATTTTTACCGCAGATATTAAACGGCTGAAAATGTATGGGGTGGATGTGGATATTGATGTTGACAATTTTACAATCAGTTATCGTTCCAAAACCACTATTCAGGAGTTGAAGGCCAGGTTGTCTGGGGTAAAATATCAGAAAATCAGCACCTTCGATGTGCCTTTCCGGGATCGGCCCAAAGCCGGGAAAGAATATAGTCAACTGTATAATGAATTACATACGATTGTATATGATATCGGAGGGCAGAATCCTTCCTTTTCAGATTATCGTTTGAAAGCGACTAATTTTCCGGATGAGGCGGGCCGGATCAATAAACGTATCCGGACTCTCTTTGAAACTGTAGACCGTTTATTTGGAAAAACGCAGAAAATGATACAAATCGATCCTCATACCAACCATTTGATTTTCATCGATGATAATGAGGTGATTCCTTTGTACAAACTTTCATCCGGGGAAAAGCAGTTGCTATTGATTTTAATGCGGGTTTTTCTGATGGAAGAGCAACCTTACATCCTTCTGATGGATGAACCGGAAATTTCTCTGCATATAGAGTGGCAATACAAATTATTTGAAGAAATCCGGCTTCTGAACCCCAATTGTCAGATCATTACCTCTACGCATTCACCGAGTTTGTTCGGGGATGGCTGGGGAGATAAACTGGTATTTGTGGAAGACCTGATAAAGGTAAAAGGTGAAAAGTAAACTTATATGTTTGGTGTTCGTGCTGAAAATGTGAATAAAGAGCGTCATTTCGCCAATGCGGCGAGGCGGTTTGCTATGGATGCAAAAATGTTTCGTTGCCGGGCTGCGGTGCATGTCGAAAATAAAGATGATATTGTTTTCTGGAGAGCTGTGTTGAAACACTTCCGCCCGAACGATAAATTTCATTTTATTTCCGGTTCCCGGAATGAATATGGAAATGAGACTTGTGGGGTAACTCAATGCTTGAAATATTTTGATTATCTGGG
>CAJMQA010000353.1 GCA_905215395.1 uncultured bacterium
TAATTAGTTGTTGATTTTCAATTATCACAGGGGGATGCACGCACGGCCAAATGAGTACTCCCTCTGTTTTTATTTAGCTACAACTATAACAGTTTTTCCTTTAGTCACAAATCCCAAACGTCCGGTTCCCATCAGTATATCAAAAATATCGTCCACACTATCGAATTTCCGGAGTTTGGCCGTTAATGTCAGATTTTGCAGAGAAGGATTCTGATAAAAATAGGTAAAATCATACCAACGTGATAACTCTTTCAGAATATCATCCAATGTCTTGTTCTGATACACAAAATAACCATCTTTCCAGGCAGTATAATGAATAGTCTCCACTTCCCGCACTTTTATTTCATCCTTCATAATCACAGCTTGCTGTCCCGGAACTAACTGATATTCTCCTCCGTTACCATGCGCAACGACAACAGAACCTTTCACCAAAGTGGTAGCAATAGCCTCATTCTGATAGTTACGAACATTAAACTCTGTACCTAACACTGTAATGCGGGTTTCATCTGAACAAACAATAAAAGGCACTCCATTCTGTCTGATCACAGAAAAATAGGCCTCTCCTTTTAAAAATACCTTTCTCTCTTTTCCGTTAAAATGAACCGGATATTTCAATTCAGACTCAGCATTTAACCACACATGTGTACCATCGGCCAGAATAACAGAATATTCCCCGCCACGGGGAGTGATCAAACGGTTATATTCTTCCGGATAAATTTCCTGATTTTCATGATATACCAATGTATTTCCCTCTTTTTTCAGAATAGTACTTCCTTGTAAAAGAGAATCAGCAGTATTATTATTCAGCTCAACTTTTTGATCAGAACCTAAAACAAGAACAGCTCTATTGCTTCCAGGTTCAATTGCTTCTTCACCAACGACCAAAGAGTGTTTATCCGAATAATTATAACGAAAACTATAATATCCCAAAGAAAACAACAACACAATAGCCGCAGCATAACTCACAATAGAGAGCCATCTGTTCGGACGATGTTTCACAACCGGACCATCTATGTGCAATTGTATTTTCTGCCAGGCATCCTCTATTTTATAACATTGGCTACCTGCACTTAACCAATATTTCCGGAATTGAGTAAACAGAGCAAAATTTTCTTCTGATTGTGCCAACCATTCTTGCAAACACAGCAGCTCTTCATCAGTTGCCTGTCCATCCAGATAACGAATAATCAAATGTTGGATATTATCTTCAGAAAAATCAAAATTGTCCATAGATCTTCTCAATTTGTATCTAAGACAACTTGCTTCAAAATATTACTTACAAACCTTTGAAAAAAAAACAAAAAAATATCTCATAATGTCTCAGATGTGCCAAATCCTCCCTCAAACGCTTCATGGCACGATATAACTGAGTCTCAACCGTACGTACAGAAATATTCAGATTTTCAGCAATTTCATAACTTTTTTTACCAGCAAAACGACTCAGAATAAATATCTCCCGACATTGTCCGGGAAGATTTTCGATAGCCCGGTTAATCTCCCGGGCTATCGCACTCTGCTTTTTTTCATCTTCCCAATATTCATCACTCTCTTCATTTTTAGCTGCATGTTTCTGCAAAAATTCAAGAAAAGCCAGTTTCACTTTCTCATGTTTCAGGGTATTCAAAGCCGCATTATAAACTGAACGGTACAAATAAGATTTCACAGATTCACGAATATGAAGTTCCTTCCGTTTCTCCCATAACAGACAAAACATACTCTGTACCAGATCTTCTGCCATATCCCGGTCCCGTACAATACTTTCCGCATAAAGACATAAACGTACATACCATTCCCTGAACAATTTTTCAAAAGCAACTTTATCATCTTTTGAAATTGCCCTCATTACCTCTTCCATATGTACCTGGCCTGATTGCATAGCTAATAAAAGGTTCGTTTTTTTTGTCGGAACGAGTGTAAGCAAGTTTATTCAAGCGAAATCGGACAGTAACCACCTATCCTTGATTATCCGTCCCTGTCTTTTCACTATATTACCCTCTTTCTATCTTTTGATTACTAAACATTTACTATAAATATTATAAGTCCTTATTTTCAATTTTTCTCAAGCCTGAATCTTAATTTCATTTGATTCAACCCAATAAGCTTAATTTCATTTTTTCGGACATTTCATCCCAGAAAAAAACGAACCTTTTATTAAGCAAAGAAAAATATTATAATTTATTATTCCTATATCTATATCGTATTATTTCAAAAAATCATGTTAACTTTTGTCTCAGGTATAAACCATTACAGAGACAAATAATGAAAAAAGATTCCTGATAATATTCCGGGTATTCATTCCTGAATGTCCAATCATCAAAGATACAAACAAGAATTTATATTTCAAGTTTTACGACATTTTTCATTTCTTTGCGTAAAAGGAATAAGCCAAATAAATTCTGAATATCATGGACATCATAAACAATTGGATCATATCCGTAAACGATTGGATTTGGACTTATATTCTGATCGCTTTTCTGGTTATTACAGGTTTGTATTTTACTTTCAAAAGCCGTTTTGTTCAATTCCGGTATTTCACAGAAATGTTCCGCTTGCTAGGGCAGGGAATCGCCGGCGGTCACAGTAAAAATTCGGTATCTTCCTTTCAGGCTTTTTGTATAGCCACAGCCTCCCGTGTGGGAACCGGCAATCTGGCAGGAGTTGCGACAGCTATAGCACTCGGAGGACCGGGTGCCGTATTCTGGATGTGGTTATTGGCTCTGATCGGTTCTGCATCGGCATTTATTGAATCTACCCTGGCACAGATATACAAAGAAAAAGGAGAAAAATCTTTCATTGGAGGTCCTGCTTTCTACATGAAAAAAGGCTTGAAAAAGAAATGGATGGGTATTCTTTTTGCATTTATCATTATCATTACCTTCGGTTTGGTTTTCAACTCTGTACAAGCCAATACCATAGCCATTGCCTTTCACGAAATATACGGAGTAGGGCAATTATGGCCGGCAATCATTCTGACTACTTTTACCTTACTTACCATTTTCGGGGGTATTCATCGGGTAGCCACCGTGTCAGGGATATTGGTACCTATCATGGCAATTGCTTACATCCTGGTTGCTCTTTATATATTATTCAGTCACCTCACTTTAATCCCCTCCCTGATCAGTCATATATTTTCCAATGCCTTTGGCCTGGAACAGTTCGCCGGAGGCGGCCTGGGAGCCACCATCATGCAGGGGGTGCGCAGAGGCTTATTTTCCAATGACGCCGGAATGGGCTCAGCCCCCCATGCTGCAGCGACAGCAACGGTTTCACCTGCGGTAAAACAAGGTCTGATACAAGCCCTGAGTGTTTTTACCGACACAGTTGTCA
>CAJMQA010000354.1 GCA_905215395.1 uncultured bacterium
GGTATAACTTTTTCTGAATGGTCCCTGGAGTGGAATTTTCAGTATCTTCGTCGATGATGGCATCCGGAGTCCCCATGACCTCTATGACCGATTCAATTTCGGTGAGCGATATTACATTTTTGGCTGTTTTTTCTAAGGCTTCATTCAGCAATTCAGCGATCCGGCTTTCTATATCGGCCATGATCTCTTTTCCGTCCTCTTCCTTGAAATAATGATTTTCTAAAGTCTCAATATAGGCTTGGAGCTTTTGGCATGCGTCTTCATCAATACAGAACGCTTGTCCGTTCAGGTTGATATTTAATGTCTTTTTCATATATGTGAATATTATTGTGGAGTGTTTTGTTCTCGTAAAGCGGCGATGGCTGCTGTCAGTTCATCCCAGGAATTTCCCATAGCCTGAAGAAATGAACGGCCTTCGTCCGTAATGCTGTAATATTTGCGGGGAGGCCCCTGTGTGGATTCTTCCCAACGATAGGATAGCAGACCCGTATTTTTTAAACGGGTTAGTAAAGGGTAGATGGTACCTTCTACCACTAGCATCTTCGAAGCTTTCAGTTTGTTGATGATGTCCTGGACATAAGAGTCCTGACGGGCAATCACCAATAAAATGCAGTATTCGAGAATTCCCTTTCGCATTTGTGCCTGTGTGTTTTCGATATTCATTCCTGATTTTGGTATTGGTTGACGATACAAATATATGTATAAACAAGGTATTATGCAATACATAGTACTGTTTTTTTTAATAAAAACGTTTTCGATGAAAATTCTGAAGCTAAAAGCCGGTTCATGCGGATTATGGCGGGGAAATAATTAACTTTGTAAAATCATGTTTATGAGTGCACTGGAAGTATATAATTGTAATATAAATAGGTATGAATAAGAGAGTATTATTAATGATTCTGGATGGTTGGGGAATTGGCAAGCATGACAAAAGCAATGCCATTTTCAATACCCCGACTCCGTTTATCTCTTCTTTGACAGACAAATATCCGCATGCTGAATTACTGACTTGCGGCGAAAATGTGGGTTTACCCGACGGACAGATGGGAAATTCTGAGGTTGGGCACTTGAATATTGGGGCTGGTCGTGTGGTCAACCAAGATTTAGTGCGTATCAATAAAGCTTGCCGGGACAATTCAATTTTGCAGAATCTGGAAATAGTAAAGGCTTTTACCTATGCCCGTGACAATAAAAAACAGGTACATTTTATGGGCTTGGTATCTGACGGTGGGGTACATAGTTCTCTGGAGCACCTGAAAAAACTTTGTGATGTATCCAAAGAATATGGTATAGAGAAGACTTTTGTGCATTGTTTTATGGATGGGCGTGATACCGACCCTAAGAGCGGATTGGGTTTCATCAAGGAACTGAAAGACCATATGGATAAATCTACCGGTCGCATAGCTTCTGTCGTTGGCCGTTATTATGCTATGGATCGGGACAATCGCTGGGAACGTGTTAAGGAGGCTTATGATCTGATTGTAAACGGGATCGGAACAGAGACCCAGCATGTGGAAGTGAGTATTCAACAGTCGTATGATGAGGGGATTACCGACGAGTTTATTAAACCTATTGTGCATGTAGGTAGTGACCGTCGTCCTGTGGGAGTGATTGAGCCAGGGGATATGGTGATTTTCTTCAATTACCGGAACGACCGTGCCAAGGAATTGACCATTGCTCTTACGCAGCGTGATATGCCGGAGCAGGGAATGCATACCATGCCTTTGTATTACTGTTGTATGACTCCCTATGATGCAACCTTTGAAGGGCTGCATATCCTTTTTAATAAAGAGAATATCGAAAATACCTTGGGGGAAGTGATCAGTAAGGCCGGATTGAAACAACTACGTATTGCTGAAACTGAAAAATATGCTCATGTTACTTTCTTTTTCAACGGAGGACGTGAGGCACAATTCGATGGGGAAAGCCGTATTTTGGTTCCTTCTCCTAAAGTGGCAACCTATGATTTGCAACCCGAAATGTCTGCTCCGGAAGTGACCGAAAAATTAGTAGAACAATTGAATGCGAAATCAGCTGATTTTGTTTGTCTCAATTTTGCTAACGGAGATATGGTGGGACATACCGGTGTCTATGCAGCTATTCAGAAAGCTGTTGCAACGGTAGATGGATGCGTAGAAAAAGTTGTTACTGCTGCAAAAGCCAATGGGTATGATGTCTTGATCATTGCCGACCATGGGAATGCTGACAATGCAGTCAATCCTGATGGAACTCCCAATACCGCACACTCTCTGAATCCGGTACCCTGTATTCTGGTGACCGATCAGCAAGGAATCCGGCTGCATAATGGGGTTTTAGCGGATGTGGCTCCGACCATTTTGCAGCTTATGGGAGTGGTACAGCCCGCAGATATGACTGGTAAGAGTCTGATTCAATAAATTTAAAGGGTGGAAGCGGATTTCCTTTTGCTTTTACCCTTTGTTTTAATTCTGAACGTAATGAAGCATGATACAGATAGAGGACGCCTTAGTGAGTTTTGATATTTTTGAAGAAAAATTTTGTTGCGATTTGGCTCAGTGTAAAGGAGTATGTTGTGTGGAAGGGGATTCGGGTGCTCCATTGGAAAAGGATGAGCCGGAAAAGATTGAGGCCAATTACGGGAGTGTAAAATCTTATATGAAAGCAGAAGGAATTGTAGCGGTGGAGGAGCAGGGGTATGCAGTGATCGATCGTGATGGTGATCTGGTGACACCATTGATTCATGACCGGGAATGTGCCTATGCCATTGAAGAAAACGGAGCTTGCTGGTGTGCCATAGAAAAAGCTTGGACAGAAGGAAAAAGTTCTTTCCGTAAACCCATTTCCTGTCATTTGTATCCCATCCGGATTTCTAAATATGAAGGCTTTGAGGCGTTAAATTACAATCGTTGGGATATTTGTGCCTGTGCCCGGAAGAAAGGCTGGGAAGAAGGGATCCCGCTCTATCGGTTCCTGAAGGATGCTTTGATTGAGCGATACGGCCGGGAGTGGTATGAGCAACTGGAATATGCTGCCCGGGAGATAGAGGCCGGAAATATTGAAATACCGCGCCGTTAGCCGTAACATGAAAAACCTGATTTTTTTTTGAGTTTTTATTTGCAAAATAACGGATTCTCCTTATCTTTGCAGCGCAAAAGCAAAATGGTGGATGTAGCTCAGTCGGTTAGAGCGTCGGATTGTGGTTCCGAAGGTCGTCGGTTCGAGCCCGATCTTCCACCCTTAACCACAGAAACCGTCTTGAAAAGGACGGTTTTTTTTATTCCCTTAAATAAGGTGCAGTGACCGATTGCGGACAGGAGAGAAGAT
>CAJMQA010000355.1 GCA_905215395.1 uncultured bacterium
GGCTACCTTGCGTTCCATCCGGGAAATGTGGCCGGGGAAACAGATGACTGTCGTTTTTCAGCCCCATTTGTTCACCCGTACCCGGGATTTCTATCCGGAATTTGCAGAGAGCCTGAGTCTGGCCGACCGGGTGATCCTGCTGGATATTTATCCGGCGAGGGAAATTCCGCTTCCCGGAATAACTTCCGGGGTAATTTGTGAACGATTGAAGGTTCCCGGACGTATATTATCCAAACCTGCTTTGTTGGAATTTGTCAGTCAGGAATTTGAAAATGGTATTTTGATAACGATGGGTGCCGGTGATATCGACCGCTTGGTGGGAGAGATAACAGTCAGGTTAAAAAATAAAGGGAAAAAACAGTAGAGAGAAGACTCTGAATTATGAAAAGAGCATTACCGTATATATTATCTGTCAGTTTATTTGCATACCTGATAATTGTGCTTACCTTTGCAGCGACAAAGTTGGGAGAGGTAAAGTGCAGAGGATTGCAGGTTGTCGTTGACGATACCGGGGAGAATGCGTTTATAGATGAACAGGAAGTGCTGGGAGTGATCAAACGCGGTTACGGGGACATAAAGGACAGAAATATTGTCAGTATAGACAAAGACAGTATGGAACATGTCCTGGTCAGAAATTCGGTAATTAAGTCGGCTCAGGTTTACTACAGTTTGGACGGTTATTGCCATGTAGAAATCACACAACGGAAACCTGTTCTGAGAGTTATGTCGGGCGAAGGTTTTTATGTGGATGAAGATGGTAAAGTAATGCCGTTATCCGGAAAGTACACATCGCGGGTGGTGGTGGCTACCGGAAATATATCCAGAAAATTTGCTTGTAACGGATTATATCCTTTTGTGATGTCATTGCGGAACGATGAGTTCTGGGATGCTTTGATTGAACAGATTGTCGTTGTCCGGGGAGATGAGGTGGTTTTGATTCCGAAAGTCGGAAACTTTAAAATCGTCCTGGGAACCCTGGATGGGGTGGAACAGAAATTGGAGAATTTACGCCTTTTCTTACGGGAAGGCATAGCTCTGAAAGGCTGGAATGTTTACAAAGAGATTAATCTGAAATTTGAGAATCAGATCGTATGTGTCAGGAAATAAAATAGTATAAGATTATGGGGTTGACTGCATCTTTGGATATGGGCTCTGAAAAAATGGTGATGGCTTTGGCTTCAAGGGAAGGCCAGGGATGTCACCTGACCGGTATTAAGGTCATGGCTACTCAGGGCATAGAACGTGGAATGATCAAAGATAAGGATAAGGTGAAGGCCTGTATCCACAGTTTGATGACGGAACTGGTGAAAGACCGCCAGGTGGATGTCATGAACATTGCTTTGTCAGGTTCGGTTTTAAAAATATCTGAACGGAGGATTACGGTGCCTTTGCAAAGAAGGGTGGTTGAGCAGAACGACCTGATCCGCGCAGAACAGCGTTGTGCTGATACTTTTGAGGGGGGGCACGATGAATTGGTGGACATTATTCCGGTGGCATATTCGATCGACCGGGGCAACCTGATTGCCGATCCTGTCGGGAAAACCGGACGCACTCTGGAGGTTACCTATCAGGTATATGTGGCCAATTACAACTACCTGTCCGTCATCCGCCAGTTGTTTGCGGATACCGGTATTGAGGATATCTGTTTTTTCCCGGCAACAAGGGCTTATGCTGAAGCACTGGAGGCAGAGACTGCCCGGGAAGATTTTGCTGTGGTGGATCTGGGAGCTTCCGCTATAAATGTGGTGCTTTTCCGGGATAATATGCTGGAATATGAGGCCTGTTTGCCCCTGGGATGCCGGACAATAGACAATGATATTATGGCAGCCTTTGCAATCAACGGAGTGCAGGGCCGGAAACTGAAACACGAGTTCGGGCAGGCTTTGCGTTCTGCCTGTAAAAATAAGAAACTGCCTATTCCGGATACCCGTCTCACTCTGGAGAGCCGCGATCTGGCAACTGTCGTACAATGCCGTACGGAGGAATTACTGGAAGGGATCGTCTTTCAGTTGCAGAACTGGGGGTTTGACCGGCCGGAAGATCAGATCATGCTGGCCGGAGGGGGGAGTCGTTTACAGGATATAGATATATTGCTGTACAGAATGTCCGGACATCCGGTGGTGCGTGCTGTCGCCAGGCGGATACAGACTTCCCGGGAAGAGGTATTGCGGACGCCGGAATATCTGGTGGCACTGGGGTTGTTGCTTTGCACCAATCAGGCACCGGAAGAAAATAAGGGAAACCTGATCGGAAAATTGAAAGGTCTCTTTGGCATTTAATTAATTTATATTTTAACTTTTGGGAGTTATGGAACTAGAAGATGACGACTTGATTTCATTGAAATTGCCTGAGCAGCCACAGGAAGAATCCATTATAAAAGTGATCGGTGTGGGAGGCGGAGGAAGTAATGCCGTAAATCACATGTTCAATCAGGGGATTCATGGAGTAGAATTTGTCGTTTGTAATACAGATATCCAGGCCTTGCGCCAGAGCCGGGTAAAAAACCGGGTGCAGCTGGGGAAAGAGCTGACCGAAGGACGGGGAGCCGGTTGCCAGCCGGAACGCGGACGTTTGTCGGCGATAGAGAGCATGGAGTTTATCAGGACGATTCTGGAACGTAACACCAAAATGGTATTTATCACTGCCGGAATGGGAGGAGGTACCGGAACCGGAGCGGCTCCTGAGATAGCCAGACAGGCCCGGGAGCTGGGTATTCTGACCATCGGTATTGTCACAATTCCCTTTAGTTTTGAAGGAAAACGGAAGATCGAACAGGCGATGGCCGGAATCGATGAACTGGAAGAATATGTGGATGCCTTGCTGATCATTGCCAATGAGCGTCTGAGAGAGATATACGGCGATTTGAAGTTATCGGATGCCTTTGCGATGGCCGACAATGTTCTGACCATTGCAGCCAAGAGTATTGCCGAGATTATAACGGTAAAAGGATATGTAAATGTCGATTTTGCCGATGTGGAGAGCGTGATGCGCAGTAGCGGGGTGGCTTTGATGGGAGCGGCAGAAGCAGAAGGAGAGGAGCGTGCCATGGAGGCATTGACCAATGCATTGGTTTCGCCCCTGCTCAATAGCAATGATATCCGGGGAGCTTCCAATATACTTTTGAATATGCTTTACGGGGAGAAAGAAGTGACTATGGATGAAATCAGTCTGATCACGGATACCCTGCGGGAGAAAGTGGGAAGAAGCGTCAACGTAATCTGGGGAACCGGGAAGGACGATTCGTTGGGGGATAAACTACGGGTAGCCGTGATAGCCA
>CAJMQA010000356.1 GCA_905215395.1 uncultured bacterium
GTGGAATCATGAAACCTGAATTTAGGCCAGGATTAGCAACCAGAAATTCCGGAACATTTTTCCGGTCACCGGAAATCAGACGGTAGGTACGGCGCTCTGAAATGCTTCCCAACTCTGCTAAAGCGATGCTCAGAAAATCCAGAACCAATGCCAGGGGCTGACCATGGAAATTTCCTCCGGAAACAATCAGGTCATCATCCATGAATATTGTAGGGTTATCAGTGACAGAGTTGATTTCCCGCTCAACTACAGAAGCTACATACATGATGCTGTCTTTCGTGGCTCCGTGAACTTGGGGCATACAACGGAAAGAGTAAGGATCCTGTACATGCGTTTTTTCTTTTTGTTGGAATTCGGAACCTTCCAGTAAAGTACGGATATTTCGGGCCGTTTCGATTTGTCCCGGATGAGGACGGGCTGCCTGGATCTGGGGCAGGAAAGGATCAATCCGCCCATCGTAAGCTTCCAGGGATAGGGCTCCTATAATATCTGCATATTTAGTAATTTTGAAAGCTTTCAATAAAGCATATACAGCATGTGAACTCATAAACTGAGTTCCGTTTAGCAATGCTAGACCTTCTTTGGCTCCCAGAGCGATCGGGCTCCATCCAAATTTAGCATTCACTTCTTTGGCATCACAGATTTTTCCTTTATACCATACTTCCCCTTCATTGATCAGTGGAAGGAAAAGATTGGCCAGTGGAGCCAGGTCTCCGGAAGCTCCTAAAGAACCTAACTCCCGAACTACAGGGAGAACATTATGATTGAACATATCAATGATGCGTTCTACTGTTGCCAACTGGACTCCTGATTTACCCAGAGAGAGGGCGTGAGCCTTTAATAATAACATCAGACGGATGATATCCTGGTGAATGGGATCACCCAGACTACAAGCATGAGACATTACCAGATTGGCTTGTAGCTGACTTAAGTCTTCTTTGGAAATGCTGATTTTGCACAAAGAACCAAAACCGGTGGTAATTCCATAAAGCGGTTTGGCTGATGTTTCGATTTTGTGATCCAGATAAGCTTTGCAGTCCA
The DNA here is from genome assembly GCA_905215395.1 of uncultured bacterium. GTDB lineage: Bacteria > Bacteroidota > Bacteroidia > Bacteroidales > Marinifilaceae > Odoribacter. Next base: position 1,042 of record CAJMQA010000356.1, read on the forward strand.
GAATCAATTTTTTACTCTCTTCAGAAAGAGCTAATGTATAATTGTGTTTTAAAATATTGTCGATTACCTCAAATGTCAGAGAAGCCGGGGATATATAATGTACCATAATTGAAAATTTTATAAATGAAATAGCATACACTTTAATGTGGAATTATTATTCACTTTTCATGTTTCACTCTTCACTTTTTCATGGGCATCTGGAATCATAACCATGGCTTTTCAATGGCCGGTGTTCCTTTTTATGTATCCTCATAATCTAATGTTTATAGGTTCTGATTTATAATCTCTAATTTTTTTATTAGTTCATCGGTCTTTATGTTGGATTGTTCTCCGGTAGCCATATTCTTTAAAGAGATAATACCTTCTTTTATTTCAGTTTCTCCCACTAAAGCTACATAAGGAATTCCCTTTTTGTCAGCATAAGTCATTTGTTTTTTCATTTTTGCAGCTTCCGGATAAATTTCTGCGTTAATACCTTGTGCACGTAATTGTTTTAATAACGGCAGGCAATGTTTTTCTTCCTGGCTTCCGAAATTGACAAATAATATTTGGGTGGTTGTGGTATTGTCTTTGGGGAATAGATCCAATTGATTCATTACGTCGAAAATACGGTCGGCACCAAAAGAGATTCCTACCCCTGACATATCTTTTAGTCCGAAAATGCCGGTCAGATCGTCATAACGTCCACCTCCTGTAATACTGCCGATTTCTGCATCCAAAGCCTTTACTTCAAATATTGCGCCCGTATAGTAACTGAGTCCCCGGGCCAAAGTCAGATCAAGCTTTATTTCTGTGGTAACCCCAAGCTCTTTTATATAGTCGAATACGGTGGTCAGTTCTTCGATACCTTTCAAACCGATGGTACTGTCCTGTAAAATGGTACGGAGTTTTTCCAGTTTTTCCTCATTATTTCCTTCCAGGTTCAGGATAGGTTGTAATTTAGTGATGGCTGCTTCAGTAATTCCTTTTTCCCTTAATTCTGCATTTACATTATCCAGACCGATTTTGTCCATTTTGTCGATGGCTACAGTGATGTCTGGCAGTTGATCCGGATATCCGATTGTTTCTGCAATTCCCGCTAGTATTTTCCGGTTATTGATTAGTAACCTTACATTTATTTTTAGACGGCGGTAAACTTCATCTACCATCTGTATCAGTTCTACCTCATGTAATAACGAATTACTACCGACAACATCTACGTCGCATTGATAAAACTCACGGTACCTCCCTTTTTGCGGACGGTCAGCCCGCCAAACTGGTTGTATCTGGTAACGTTTAAAAGGGAAGGTGAGTTCGCTTTGGTGTTGAACCACAAAACGTGCAAAGGGTACTGTCAGGTCATAACGCAGGCCTTTCTCAGATATCTTATTTGTCAGTTTTATACTGTTTTTTTCCAGGAGCTCATTGTCCGGAATATTGCCGATGAAGTCTCCGGAGTTCAGAATCTTAAAAAGTAGTTTGTCTCCTTCTTCTCCATATTTACCCATTAAAGTGGATAGATTCTCCATGGCCGGAGTCTCCAGGGGCATATAACCGTATAATTTGAATACACTTTTTATGGTATCGAATATATAATTGCGTTTCACCATGATTTCCGGTGAATAATCTCTGGTCCCCTTGGGTATAGATGGAGTTTGTGCCATTTTTTCTATATTTAAAATTAGTTTCCTGCAAAGATAATTAATAGTTGAGAATTTTTAAATATTCCGGATAAGGAAAACTTCGGAAGTTGGAGGGAGGGAAGTAGATTCCGGTTTCGGGGATAAAGCTATCGGACCGTTCGCCTCGTGACGGTCGTGTAAGCTTTTCTATCACTATCAGGAGGAACTCGGGCTACCGTCCTCAGTGTTTTATGGTCCTCTCAGCTTTATCCCCGAAACCTCCGTTAGTACAACATTGCAGGAGAAGCTGAGTCTGACAATAAACTCTTCCACTGTCAATTCCGGAGCATCTATATATATAACAATCTTAGAGGATTGCAGATCCGTGAGTCGGAAGTGTTTTGTCTTTCAGACCATTTAAGCGGCTTACAGGATTGGCACGAAGCGACTGGTCTGAAAGGCAAAACACTGAAGACGGAATAGAATGAAAAACAAAAAGAGAATCCTGCTTTTACGTGGGTAAGATTGGTGAAGGTTGAATACAGAGTGGGATAGAGAGTATATTTGTTTGTATTATTTCCATCTGTCCATCAGTCTGTTACGAAAAAGT
>CAJMQA010000357.1 GCA_905215395.1 uncultured bacterium
ATATACCAATTCAATACCCTGAGGAGCTGAACGGGTTACCAGTACGTCTTTTGTCTGCGGAAAAACCTTATTGTCCACAAATAATTTATTCGCACCGGCTTTTTTCATTTCCTTACCTCTCAAAGCATACATCATGGTCATAGCCTCAGCAGCAGCAGTAGCTTCATCCAACAAAGAACAGTTGGTGATCTGCATTGCTGTCAGCTCCACAATCATGGTCTGATAATTCAACAAAGCCTCCAGACGTCCCTGGGAAACTTCTGCCTGATAAGGAGTATAGGAAGTATACCAAGCCGGATTTTCCAGAACATTACGGATAATCACAGCCGGAGATATTGTATCGTAATAACCCTGACCGATAAAAGAACGATAGAGTTTATTCTTTGCTGCCACCATTTTGATCTTTGACAGGAATTCATCTTCTGTCAGAGGTGCAGGTAAATCCAGAGCTTCCTTCAAACGAATGGATGCAGGTACGGTTTGTTCAATTAGTTCGTCGACCGATTTCACTCCGATTACCTTCAGCATCTCTTCCACATCTTCCGGGCGCGGACCGACATGTCTTCCTAAAAATTGTTCTTTAGCCATTGTTTTATCATTAAATTAATTGAAAACGTTTTCAAATTTTAAGGTGTGTAAAATTAAAGATTATTTCCCACAGAAACTGTAGATTTGCATAGAAAAATTTCAGGATTCTGAAAAGCTGCCCGCTGTAGAAAAATTCCCCAATCAAGGAACCGAATGGACAAAAATGTGGAAAAATTCCCCAATCAGCATTTCTACATTTTTTATTAATTTTTTTACACTCAATGCTTTACACCCTTCTATCCAATTGTGGCACAATTATAGTATAATTACAAATGAACGACAATCAGTGAACCCGGAGTTCTTTTTCTATCGACTTGCTGCCCTTTCACTAAATACACACCAATTCTGCCGTTCCCTGCGGCGTACAACACCATCCTCTCCGGGTTCACTCAGGTCGGTCACTCCCTCCCCCCCATATTTCACAAAAACATTTGTACCTCGTTGTATAAAAAGACTGAAGGCGGTGAAAACCGCCTTCAGTTATTATTATTTTTCTGTTCTCTGTAAAGGAAATGTAAGAGCATCTTCTTTCTCTTTCCGAAGCTGAGGGATATTCATTTCCACATCTTCCATCAGGACAGCTTCCGGACAAATCACAGAGGAAGGTTGCTGACCGTTGAAGAGGTAATTCACCACCTGTTCCCGGACAGAGATTTCCCGTAACCGTTTCAACTTCATCAGATCAATTCCGGCAAAATCCCCTGCCCGGACCTGGGTTTCTTCTCCGGTCCTGGTATCTACCCGATAAATCAGGGATGCCTGCCCAGCCATTTTGCGGACAATATACGCATACTTGAGATTTTCTTCAGCAGCAGCCTTCAATAAGGCCTTTTTCATCTTCTCCGGTTTCAATCCATCTTTTCCGGCAATATGGATGGTCCCGGGTGCAGTAGCAAAGCCCACCTGATCCGGCTTTAAAGAGAAACGGGAACTACCGGTAGAAAGGGGAGCTTTCAAGGTCGGGATACGCCCGTTCAACTGTCTGCGCAAAATACCGTTTTCCACCAATATCAGCTCTTTTTCCGGAACAATCCCCTCTGCATCGACCTCATAAGCTCCTAACAAAGGAGTTCCGTTATATGTTTTCAAAGCAGTGCAATTTTTAACAGTCAGACGACCATCCAGTATCTTGCGCTCAATACGGCCGTCAAAAGTCAGGCGACCAGGCTTACCTTCCGGTTTACGCCATGCCATCAATTGACCCGGACGAAGCAGATTATCACGGAATACTTGTACACAAGCGCCTCTCTCGAAAAGTACCGGTCCGGCATAATATTCCTTAATCGGCTCCAATTCCGATAAGCGTATCAAATTTTCAGCAAATTCAGTAATCTGCTTTTCCAACTCTTCTACATTTGGAAGATCCTGGGGCGCAGCTACTGTCAAAGACCAGTTATCTCTAAGCCTGACTCCGTCACAGGCTACCACAGAAGCTGTAGCAGAAAGAGTTACCTGGCTAAGCGGTTCCTTCATTTTCAATCCATCCGAATTTATCTTATAAATCATAGAGTTTAATCCGGCAACCGTAACAGAAGAATTCTGCAACTGGCTATATTTAGAAAAGACAGCAGACAGACGGGCAATCTGATTCTCCCAGAATTTCTGGTCCAACCGGAAGGCGGGTTCCTCTGCAATAATCCTGTCCGTCACTTTCTGATTTGAAAAATCATCCACTTGTTCCTCCTCAACAGATTTAGGATTGGATTTCAAATAAGCTTGCTTGGAAGCATACTGTTGGAGCGCCAGCTTGTATGCAGCATCTGTTGCCATCCAAAAATTCCGGCGGATTTCATTATAATCCAGATCAGCAGGCAGGGTGGTACGGATTCCGTCTCCTCCTTCATACATAAAATCATTTGTTCTGTGATAATCACCTGTTAACAAACGTACATTCCCGACCACGCTACGATCCTGAAAAAAAGAATTGGTAACGGCTCCCAAACTTCCAACAATTTCAAAATTAGATACAACTTTCAAGCTATAAGCCAGAAAAAAGGGAGGTTCGTAACCAGGCAATTTCAATTGTTCCTTGTTCCGCTGTAATTCATCCTGCATAGCACGGAAAACAACAGCATCCACACTATTTTGTGCCCAAGCTGAAAGCTGAAACATGACCAAAACAATCAGCAGGCATATATTCCATCTGTATTTTTTCATACGATTCTAATTTTCTAACAAATACGGTTTACTATTTTCGTTCCGGCCGCGGCAAAATGGGCAGAATATCCTGCGATTTCGCTTTTCTCTGAGTTTCTACTTTATTTACAAGTATAGTCGGAGAAATTGCCGTCACCGGAATTTGTCCGGATTCAGCGCCGCACATTCCGGTGAATACCTGAGCTTGTCCACCGGCATGAATAATATTAGAAAACATGGATAAAGGAGTTCCGATCAGATCCACGCCGCGCACCAACTGGTCCGGACGTCCGTCAAGATAAACACGATATACTTCAAGTGGAGTCACGTTAAAAGAATTAGTCCCCCCTTTTCCTGTAAAAGTTAAGCCTCCGGTTACTTCCTTAAAGAAATAGCCATATTCTTTTCCCTGTTTCTTCACTTCCTCCAATAAGAGGGCCCGTAATTCTTCAGGCGACTTATGATCCTTGGTCTCTATAAGCAAATTCGACTGCC
>CAJMQA010000358.1 GCA_905215395.1 uncultured bacterium
TATGTTGCAAGACCCTTGGTTTATGGAAAAGCTGGCACATTTTGACCGGGAAGTTATTCCGGAACGGAGGATGCATGCAAAGGGCTCGGGTGCATACGGAACCTTTACGGTTACGAATGACATTAGCAAGTATACCAGAGCATCAATTTTCGCAGAGGTTGGTAAGAAAACAGATTGTTTTGTCCGTTTTTCTACGGTAGCCGGAGAGCGTGGTGCTGCTGATGCTGAACGGGATATCCGGGGATTTGCCATGAAGTTTTATACGGATGCGGGGAATTGGGATCTGGTTGGAAACAATACTCCGGTTTTCTTTTTACGTGATCCTCTGAAATTTCCGGACCTGAATCATGCTGTAAAACGTGATCCGCGTACGAATATGCGAAGTGCCAATAACAATTGGGACTTCTGGACTTTGCTTCCTGAGGCATTACATCAGGTGACTATTACCATGAGTGATCGTGGTATTCCTGCCTCTTACCGGAACATGCATGGATTTGGCAGCCATACCTATAGTTTTTACAATAAGGATAATAAGAGAATATGGGTAAAATTTCATCTGCAAAGCCTGCAGGGAATCAAGAATCTGACCGATGCAGAAGCAGAGGCTATCGTTGCCAAAGACCGGGAATCGCACCAGAGAGACCTCTACGAAGCAATTGAACGTAAGGATTTTCCACGTTGGAAGATGCAAATTCAGCTGATGACAGAGGAACAGGCACTTGCATATGCCATTAATCCGTTTGACCTGACAAAAGTATGGTATCATAAAGATTTCCCTTTACAGGATGTGGGTATTCTGGAATTAAACCGTAATCCGGAGAACTATTTTGCCGAGGTAGAACAGGCGGCTTTCAATCCGATGAATGTAGTTGAAGGCATCGGTTTCTCACCTGACAAGATGTTACAGGGACGTCTGTTTTCTTATGGGGATGCTCAACGCTATCGTCTGGGAGTAAACCACAATGAGATCCCGGTAAACAAGCCGCGTTGTCCTTTCCATGCTTTTCACCGGGACGGGCAGATGCGTACCGATGGCAATTACGGGGCTGCTAAGGGGTATGAACCGAATAGTTACGGGGAATGGCAGGATGATCCGGCCAAAAAAGAGCCACCCTTGAAATCTATGGGCGATGTGTTCAATTACGACGAACGGGAATATGATAATGATTATTTCACTCAGCCCGGTTTACTGTTCCGTCTGATGAAACCGGAACAGCAGCAGGTTTTGTTTGAAAATACAGCCCGTGCTATGGGAGATGCAGAATTATTCATTAAACAGCGGCATGTGCGCAATTGCTCCTATGCGGACGAAGCATACGGGCGTGGCGTTGCCGAAGCTTTGGGCATTAGTTTCGATGAAGCGATGAAAGCTGAAGATCCTGCGCATCCGGCCTGGGATCCGAGAAATAAGAAATAGGAGATGTAATTTCCGAAGATCATGAAAGTGCCCCAAAAGTTTCAAACAATTGGGGCACTTTATTTTTTAATACCTTCTTTTTTCAATGTAGTAATAACACAGAGCGAGGGGGGATAAAACGAAAAGTATAAAAAAGGTATAAATCCAGTATAATTTTAAAGGCTCATCGTTGGCATAAACGGGAGGTAAAGTATAATTTAAACAGAGATTAAATATACTTTTGTGTGGGTCTTGCTCCCAGATTTCTTGATTCACAGAACAAGCTAACCAGCATGTTGGGTCAGAAGCCCTCTGGGGGCGTTTTATTACTCGGTATTCCGTTGTTTCAACTACGTAATCTTCCCCGGGAATAATAAGGCGTTTATGATTGTATTTGTGTCGAATTAACGGCACAAATCTACGAATAAGAAATGGAAGCACAAGAGATTCACTCAAAATTACGTCCGAAAGATTACCAGTTGATTAAGGTGATCCACAAATTGAGACGGTTACTGGAAAAGACAGAAAAGTTGGAAATTGTGTTGGATAAAGGAAACGGATATTGGCTAAAAGCTAAAAAGTAAGATTCTCAATCTTGTTTTTTTATATTATCTTTGTCAGCTGTAAATAAAAATAGCCTTGAAAATATGAGTATAGAAAGTCTGTTGACCTCCAAGGTCATTGAAGCTGTGAAACAGTGCTATGACGCTGATGTTGAATCTGATAAAGTACAATTGCAAGCCACGCGGAAAGAGTTTGCCGGGGATTTAACAGTGGTGGTATTTCCTTTTACCCGTTTTTCAAAGAAATCGCCTGAAGAAACCGGTAAAGAATTGGGGGAATATCTGAAAGGACATATAGAGGAAATTAAGGATTACAATGTGGTCAAGGGATTTTTGAACATAGAGATTTCTGCTGCCTATTGGCTGGAGATACTGAATGAGGTGGCTCAGGATCCGAAATACGGATATGTACACCAAGGAAGCGGACATTCCTATATGATTGAATATTCTTCACCCAATACCAATAAACCTTTACATTTGGGACATATCCGGAATAATCTTCTGGGATGGTCGGTTTCTGAAATACAAAAGGCTAACGGACATGAAGTAAAGATGGTAAATTTGGTCAATGACAGGGGGATTCATATCTGTAAAAGCATGATTGCTTGGCAAAAGTTTGCCAATGGGGCTACACCTGAATCTACCGGTACAAAAGGAGATCATTTTGTCGGGGATTACTACGTTCGCTTTGACAAGGAATACAAAGCAGAGATCAAACAACTGATGGAAAAAGGGATGGAGGAAGAAGAGGCTAAAAAACAGGCTCCGATCCTTCTGGAAGCTCAGGAAATGCTCCGTAAATGGGAAGCCGGGGACGAAAAGACTGTATCTTTGTGGCGGATGATGAATGATTGGGTATTGAAAGGATTCGATGAGACCTATAAATTGATGGGGGTAGGATTCGATAAAATATATTTTGAATCGGAAACTTATAAAAAAGGACGTGACATTGTGCTGAAGGGACTGGCAGACGGAGTGCTTTACCGCAAAGAGAGCGGTAGTGTATGGGCCGATCTGACCGGAGATGGTCTGGATCATAAGTTATTGCTGCGTGACGATGGTACGTCGGTATATATGACGCAGGATATCGGTACTGCCTATGAGCGTTTCAACGAGTTCGATATGGATGAGATGATCTATGTCGTAGGGAATGAGCAGAACTATCACTTTCAGGTGCTTTCGCTGATTTGCGGAAAACTGGGTTTTCCGTGGGCTAATAAGATCAGACACCTTTCCTATGGAATGGTGGAATTGCC
>CAJMQA010000359.1 GCA_905215395.1 uncultured bacterium
AATCTGCTGTAATACCGCCAAATAAATAAACATCGGTTTCTGTCACTGTCTTTGTAAATTCTGCTGTATCGCCAACGTGCAGCGGAATTTCAACTTTTGCAATTTTACTCATTATAATCTCCTTTTTTATATGTACTTGATTGTTTCCTTAATTATTGTTTTTCTAAAAAGAACCTTCCATAAATTCATCATGGATCCCCATGACTCCATCGGTGAAGATCCTCTGATCCATCTGTTTCAGATTTTCTGAAATAATTGGTTCAAATCCCATCTGATCGATGATATCTTTTTTAATCCATTCCACCATAGCTTCATCAGCCTTCAACTGAGCTTCAACAGTTTCGTTAGCCGGCTTGATGAAATCATCGTGCTGGGTAGAAATCACGATGGTATGAATACGGGCAGGTTTCCCCTCTTCTCCATACTCTATCGTTACCTGGGATTTGGAGTCGGGACGCAGATATTGCATCAGTTGTCCCTCTTTACGGATCACAGACAGTTCTTTTAACAGTAAATGTGCCAGTTCAAGCGACAAAGGCATATAGTTATCCGTCTCATTGCAGGCATAACCAAACATCATTCCCTGGTCACCAGCCCCCTGCTCCATCGGATCTTCCCGGACAACTCCCCGGTTAATATCCGGCGATTGCTCATGGATAGCCGAGAAAACACCGCAACTGTTCCCGTCGAACATATATTCACTTTTGGTATAACCGATTTCATTGATTACCTCACGGGCCACCTGCTGCACATCTACATAAGTTTTCGTTTTAATCTCTCCGGCAATCACCGTTTGCCCGGTTGTCACCAAAGTCTCACAAGCCACTTTTGCTTCCTGATCGAAAGCAAGAATTCTGTCCAGAACAGCATCGGAAATCTGGTCGGCAACCTTATCCGGATGTCCCTCAGAGACAGATTCAGAAGTAAATAAATATCCCATAATAATCTTAGTTTTGGTAAACTTTTAATTAATATTACGGGAAAGTTAAGGATGGTTGAATTCAGAATTATGCATTTTAGCAATTTTTTTCTGTGGTTGCAATCAGCCAAATCTTTCCACAATTACGACTGCAAAGATAGGACTTTATAAGCGAAAAGTGAAAAATTAGCCGTTTTATTTTATAATTTTGCGCCGTAATTCTGAATTTTAGCATATGACCATTTTATATAATCTCGGTATCCGCCTTTACAATCTAGCTATCTGTCTGGCCAGTCCGTTTAATGAAAAAGCAGCATTGCTTAGCAAAGGACGGAAAGAAGTCCGGAAAAAAATCAAAGAAATACAGAGAGGTCCGGAACGCCTGATTTGGTTTCATGCAGCTTCATTGGGAGAATTTGAACAGGGACGCCCTGTGATGGAAAAACTGAGAAAAACAGACCCCGGAACGAAAATTCTGTTAACGTTTTTTTCTCCATCGGGATACGAAATCCGGAAGAACTATAATGGTGCCGACTATGTGTTGTACCTTCCAGCCGATACCCGTCGAAACGCCATTCGTTTTATAGACCACTTTCAACCGGATGCCGCTGTCTTTATCAAATATGAGTTCTGGTATCATTACCTGCACGAATTATACAAACGCCATATTCCAGTTTATCTGATTTCTGCCATATTCCGCCCCAATCAGCCATTTTTTAAAAGCTGGGGCACCTTACACCGGCAAATGCTGCAATTCTTTAAAGAATTGTTCGTACAGGACGAACAGTCTGTACAACTGCTGAAGTCAATCGGTATAAAAAATGCCCGGCTCACCGGAGATACCCGTTTCGACCGGGTAAAACAAATTGCTGATGCAGCCCAGGATATCGAAAAAGTTGCATTATTTTGCGGACAGCAACCTGCAGTGGTATGTGGCAGTACCTGGCCTCCGGATGAAGAACTATTAACCGGATACATCAACCAATATACAGGTAATTACAAATGGATCCTTACGCCTCACGAAATCGGAGAAAATCATATCAAAGCTATTCTTGACAAATGTCAAAAGAAAATTGTCCGGTATACGGATGAAAAAGCTGATTTTGCCAATGCCGAGGTGTTGATCATCGACTGTATCGGATTGCTTTCAGCTATCTACCGCTATGGAAAGATCGCATACATCGGCGGAGGTTTCGGTGTCGGCATTCACAATACACTGGAAGCTGCCGTATATGGCATTCCGGTTATCTTCGGCCCGAAATATCAGAAATTCAATGAAGCGATTTCTCTGATCCGGGAAGGAGGAGCCTTCAGTATCAGTGATGGAAATCAACTAAAAGAAGTTCTGAACAGTCTGATCGGATCTCCTGCGATCGCAGAATCCGCAGGACAAAAAGCCCTGGACTACGTCAATAGTCAGCTCGGTGCCACAGAAATCATCTGCGAGGAATTACAAAATAAATTGTAGGTTTCCTTTTGTTTTTCTTTCTATTGCGTCTTCAGCGTTTTACCTTTCAGACCTGTCGCTTTGTGCCGATCCTGTAAGCCGGTCTTTCACTGACTACGGGAACTCGCTTCCGCTCAGACATCCCTCCGTCGGGCGTTCAGACCGGACAACAGGAACCTCGTCAGTCGCTCAATGGTCTGACCGGCAAAACACTTCCGACTCACGTATCTGCAATTTTTTAAAGCATGGATCACTGGATAAATAACAGGACTATATCATTTTGGAAAGCGATCTGAATCCAGCAATGGAGGAGCTTCTTGTCAGACTCAGATTACTTTTCAAAGTCGCACTGCGGGAGGTTTCCGGGATAAAGCTGAGAGGACCATAAAACCGCTGAGGACGAGTGTCTGTGTTAGTTTTTCTGAACGGCCATCGGGGTGTGTCTGAGGACTGAAAGTCCGAGTTCCCCCGATAGTGAGAGAAAAACTTACACGACCGTCACGAAGCGCACGGGTCCGAAAGCTTTATCCCGGAAACCGGACAAAAGAAAATCTATGCCTTATCTAAACTTTACCAAACTTTGGGCAAACGGAGGGCGGGCGATTCCTTTTTCCGTAATGATGGCTGTAATCAGTTCGTAGGAGGTCACATCAAAAGCTGGATTATAAACTTTGATATTCCGGGGAGCCATCGGTTCTGTATACCATTTTTCGGTCACTTCTTCCGGACGTCGTTCTTCTATCGTAATGGCATCTCCCGTCGGACACTGAAAATCGATGGTGGAAGCCGGCCCCAGCACATAAAACGGAATCCCATAATGTCTTGCTAAAACAGC
>CAJMQA010000360.1 GCA_905215395.1 uncultured bacterium
TGTGAAAGGAATATTCAGGGGAAAGATTAATGAATTGAAATACTGGAGTTTGTAGATTTAAAAGAAAAATTGTCAAGAATATTGGATAGTAATTTTTTATGTAATGAAGTAATGTTCTTTCCGAATAAAAGAATAGTTTTTATATAATATGATGGAATCCATGAAAATAAATTTAATAGAATATTTTGAATCAACATTGATAAAAAATACTCAAAAGGTTGCCATTATTGATAAAGAACGCATGGTAACATTCGGAGAGTTGGGAAATAAGAGTAAATTACTTGCTAATACTATTAATGAATTGTTGAATATTGAAAATCAACCAATTGCAATTTATTTGCCAAAATCAATAGAGGCTGTAGTTGCTGATATTGCATGTATGTACAGTGGTAATATTTATATGAATCTGGATGTAAAAACTCCGGCAGAACGTATTAAAAATATTTTGGAGTTAATTTCTCCCAGAATTATAGTATCGAATACTCAGTTTATTACTAATATTATAGATATTATTCCCGAACGAATACAAATCATAAATCTTGATAAGATAAATTGGACTCAGGAGTGTACGGGATTATCCGGCCAAAAGAATTGGTGGAATTTAATAGATACTGATCCATTGTGTATTATCAATACTTCTGGTTCGACAGGAACCCCCAAGGGGGTCGTATTAAATCACCGTAGTTTCTTTGACTTTACAGAGTGGGCACAGGAAGAATTCGGTTTTACGGATCATGAGGTTATCGGTTCTTTATCACCTTTGGTTTTTGACATTTATAGTTATGAATTGTGTCTTCTGATGTCCCGGGGAAGTACGATGGTATTAATCCCGGATAATCTTTCGGCTTTTCCGGTAACTATTCTGAAACTTTTAGAAGAAAAAAAAGTTTCTTTTATTTTCTGGGTGCCGACTATTATGGTCAATATTGCCAATATGGATTTATTGGGTCGAATACAGTTGCCTGATTTAAAATTATGCTGGTTTGCCGGGGAGGTATTTCCAACGAAGCAGTTCAATTACTGGCGTCGTAAATTGCCTCATGTCCTATTCGCTAATTTATACGGACCTATTGAGATCACACTGGATTGTACCTATTTCAAAGTAGAACGTGAGCTAAAGGACGAAGAACCTATTCCGATTGGATTTCCTTGCCGGAATACAGATATTTTGATTTTGGACGAAAATAATCAACAGGTAGTGGAAAAACATAAGGAAGGTGAATTGTGTGTCAGGGGAACTTCTCTTGCTATGGGATATTATAATAATCCGGAGAGGACTGCGGCTGCTTTTGTCCAGAATCCGTTGAATAAAGCTTATCCGGAGATTATTTATCGTACCGGCGATATCGTTTTTATCAATAAACTCGGTGAGCTTGTATTTAAAGGAAGAAAAGATTCACTGGTAAAACATTTGGGATACCGTATTGAGTTGGGAGAGATCGAGCATGTGATTATCAATAAATTGAAGTTGGTAAAGAACGGATGTGTTGTTTATAGTTTTGTACGTAAAGAGATTACGCTGTTTTACGAAGCAGAAAAAGAATTGACGGCTGCGGAATTCCGGCTGGCTATCGGTAAAGAATTGCCGAAATATATGATACCTACGGTTTATCATTGCCTGGAGCAATTGAAACGGAATACAAACGGTAAAATAGATCGGTTATATTATAATAAACAAGTTAACGATTGAGTAAAGAAATTATGGAGCAACGTATTTTAGAGATTGTAAATCAGGTGTTGGAAAATCGTTCTAGATCGAAAGTAAACAATTTGTCTCCCAATGACAGATTAAGAGAGACATTAGGTTTTGATTCGTTGGATTTGGCAGAATTGACTGTAAGGATAGAGGATGAATTTGGAGTGGATGTTTTTGAAGACGGGTTAATAAATACAGTCGGAGAAATTTATTCAAAATTGGGGTAGATGTCTGTTTTTCTTAAAGATCTTGATAAGGTTTACAGATATGAAGATTTACTTTATCGTGTAAATCGTTCTTCTACTTATAAGCCCTATTGCCAAACAAGTGATTTGTATGATTTTTTTACGAATTTGTTATTGGGGCTTGTTTCTGGTTCCCCTTTGATATTGTTGGATGCAGATTTAAATTCTTCAGAGCTAGCTGGCTTGAATGTTGGTGAAATCAATGTTGAGAAGTCTGTTGTAAAAAAAAAATATGCAACATTGGAGGATTTAGTGAAGGCTGTTCAGACTTCTCTTTCTGAGATAACTATTTTTACTTCGGGAACAACAGGACAACCGAAACAGGTCCGGCATTCCGTTCAGACTTTAACCCGTTCTGTCAGAATAGGAGCGAATTATCGGGGCCAGGTATGGGGATTCGCTTATAATCCAACGCATATGGCCGGATTGCAGGTGTTTTTTCAGGCCTTTGAAAATTTGAATACACTGGTGAATATATTTAATCGCAGCCGTTCGGAAGTAAATGCTGTGCTGGAATCTGCAGGAATTACACATCTTTCTGCAACCCCGACTTTTTACCGTTTGTTGTTGCCTGTAGAAAAGATTTTTGAGGAAGTGCAACGGGTTACTTTGGGGGGAGAGAAGTCGGATCAGAAGTTATATGATTTTATTCGGCAATTATTTCCCTGTGCCAGGATAAATAACGTATATGCTTCTACAGAGGCGGGTTCTTTATTTGCTGCCAGAGGTGAAAACTTTCAGATTCCGGAAAATCTTTCCGGAAAATTCAGGGTTGAGGACAGCGAATTACTGATACATAAATCATTATTGGGGGAGTCGGAAAGTTTTCAGTATTCCGGAGATTATTACCGGACCGGGGATTTGATTGAATGGGTAGATGAAAGTAAAGGGATTTTCCGGTTTAAGAGCCGTAAAAATGAATTGATCAATACCGGGGGGTATAAGGTAAATCCGGAAGAAGTGGAAGATATCTTGCTTCAGATAGAGGGCGTACAGCAAGCTGTTGTTTATGGAAAGCCGAATTCTGTCTTGGGGAATGTATTGTGTGCAGAATTGAAAGTGTTGTCCGGTATGGAATTGACAGAACTTCAGATCCGTCAATCTCTTCAGGGAAAGTTACAGGATTTTAAAATTCCTCGCCGCATAAAGTTTGTAGAACAGTTTTTATTAACACGTACAGGTAAGATTAAAAGATGAACATATTGGTTACAGGTTGTTCTCGTGGAGTCGGGTTAGAGATATGCCGGGTTTTGCTGGAG
>CAJMQA010000361.1 GCA_905215395.1 uncultured bacterium
CAGATATTATCAGTGCGGATTATATTTCCCTTTTTTTCTTTCATTATTTACAGTTTGTACATATTATTTGTTTCTTCCTTAGTGGGGAATGACCGGAGCTGCAGTCGCTACTTTGATTACATGTCTGCTAAGTTATTCTATGCAACAGTGGATTGTTTTGAAAAAAGTGAAGGGAAATCCATATAGTATTGGTTTTATTAAGCAGATTTTGCTTATCCTGTTTCTTGGCGGATGCAATGCTGTTCTGCCCCGGTGGACGGAGAATCCCTTTTTGGATAGTATTTACCGGACTGTTATTATTATGGTTTGCTGGCTCTATCTGACCTATAGATTCCGGATTTCAGCAGAAGTGAACAGATTGTTGGACAATGTCATTCTGCATTTCAGAAAATAGGTTTTTCAGGTATAAAATAGTTTTAGCAGTAAAGCAAAACAATTTTTGCAAACCGATAATTGGGAATTGTAGATTTTGTAATGCTGTCTTAGAATAGCCCGGAGAGGGGGATTAATTAAATTCAGATTGCGGAAAGCCTTGAGACCTTTGTATCTCATTTCGTATCTCCATGAGGTATAAAGATTTTTTACAATTCTCAATGCAAATTGTTGGGACAATTGGGTCTGAGGAATGCTTGTGCTGGAAAGAATGACGGAGTGGATTTTATCAAGAAATGCTATATTTTTTTTGAGCTCCCGATAAGCAATGGTACTGCCAGTGTTGGACTGATGCAGGAGGTGATAATAGTAAATTTTAGGTTGATAGATTACTGTGCCCTGATGTTCTATCAGGCAATTATATACTTCGATATTAAACAACTGGTCTTCAGAAGAATGGTATCTGGTGTCGGCAAAGCGGATTTTATGATCCTCAAGAAATTGTTTCCGGTACAGATGTGTATATACTAATCCTGTTGCGATTTTCTGGCTTCCTGATATAAGTTCCAGAAAACATTGCCTGGCAGATAACGCATAACTGTTGGTTTCTTCCCTGTTTGCCAGATCTGCAATGTCGGGGTTCGGTACTGTCCTGAGGCTTTTAATTTTTGATAGAATGACGTCAGCCTGCTTATTTTTGGCTTCCCGATATAATTCTTCAAACATACCGGGCAGGCAAAAGTCGTCATGGTCAGAAAATCCGATGTATTCACCTGTAGCAATTTCCAGGCCTGTATTGCGGCTGAGACCTATATGCTGATTGGCTGGGTTTTGTATTAATTTAATATTCGGATACCGGATGGCGTAAGAGGCGGCAATTTTTTCACTTCCATCCGTCGGACAGTCTGATATAAGAATGATTTCTATATCCTGTAATGTTTGACGGACAAGAGAATCCAGACATATATTTAAGTGAGAACCTGCATTGTATATGGGAACGATTACGCTTACTTTTGGCATGGTATAGGTTAAAAGTGACTACGGAATTTACAGGTACAAATTTAAATTTATTTGTATATATTCCCTCCGATATTTACTAAATTCAGGAGATATTCTTTATCTTTACTCGGGAATTATATACATATACTATTAATATTTAAAGGGTGATCCGAAGAAATGCAAAAATTTTGTTGTTTAGAAAAACCCTCGACCTGGAAAAGAAAACTTTATCTGTGGAATATCTATCGGTTGGTTAAGAAGTTATTGAGGAAGAAATTGAATTCTTGTTATTATTTTAACCTGAAGACGGAGGAGGATGCAATGACCAGGGATTCTCTTTTAGTCGTAACTATAGCATTTAATAATATTCAGGTATTAAAATTTCAGATAGAATTGATGAAAAAAAATCTCACTGATCCCAATTATATTTATGTAATTGCGGATAATTCCCCTTTACCTGAGCGGCAGAAAGCCATTCAGGAGTTGTGCCGGGAACATCAGCTGGGATATATCCTTTTACCTAAAAATTCCTATCTGGATAAACGTAGTGCAAGTTATTCACACGGTGCTGCGGTAACGTGGTTGTATTATAATTATATCTGTCTGGTCAAACCCCGTTTTTTTGGTTTTCTGGATCATGATCTTTATCCGGTAGTGCCGGTCTGTATGGCAGATAAATTAAAAAATCAACCCATTTACGGATTCCGGGAGTTCCGGGAAAAAGTTTGGTATGTGTGGATGGGATTGCTCTTTTTTGATTTTGAATGGGTGAAGGATAAAAAGGTTAATTTTTTGCCATGTAAAATAAATGGCCTATATTTGGATACGGGAGGTAGCAATTGGTATTCGATCTATAGCCAAATAGGGGTGGATGAAATGTCTTTCCCGGGGCGGGAGCGCAAGCCGGTATATCTGAATGGAGTCAAGCATCGTGATCCGGTAGATTATATTGATGATTGCTGGCTTCATACGAATAATGGTTCTAATTGGAAGAATATTGCAGATAAGGATGATTTGGTGGAATGCCTGATTAAAGATTATGCCCGCTTGTCTGATGAGAATATATGTTTATAGTGCTTTGCTGTGGGCAATGGGGGATGGTTGCAAATGATGAATATAGTGCTAATTGATGTTAAAGTGAAAAACTAAAACATGGAAGAACAAACGGAATTAAGAAAAGCACAACTGGTAATGTTGCGTCTTTTAAAAGAGATTGATCATATTTGTGAACAGAATAATATCCGGTATTTTCTAACCGCAGGTTCTTTATTGGGTGCTGTCCGGCATCAGGGGTTTATTCCCTGGGATGATGATCTGGACATTACAATGATGCGTGAGGATTATAATAAATTTATTGAGGTTTGTAAAACACAATTGCCACCCGGTCTTTTTTTGCAAACCCGGAAAACGGATAAACACTATAAGGTTTATCATGTACCCTGTAAAGTTCGTGATACAAATAGTTTGTTAATAGAGGAGGGACAGGAAAAGAGTAAGGCCTGTCAGGGTATTTATATCGACGTTTTTCCTTTTGATAAACATTCGTGTGAAGAAAAACGCATAAAGAGCGATTTGAAGTTATGGAATAAGTTTATATTCTTACAGCGGTATACCAAAAAACAACCCAAAAGTAAGATACATGGTTTTATGTTGTGGTGTGTAAAACAAGTTGCCGTTTTGTGTTTGTATGTTTATTTTGCTGTAGCAAAGAGGAGAATCGCCTATAATGAAAAACATTTTAAAGAGGATTATAAGGTAACTCCGGGGTTTGATATCTTCTGGAGCCGGGTCAACCTTTTTGACAAAGAAG
>CAJMQA010000362.1 GCA_905215395.1 uncultured bacterium
AACGACTTCAACATCAGGGATTAAATGAAAAAGAAATCCTGAAAATCATGAATGAGAAAAAACCTATGCTGATATACAGCTCTTACCAGGGAGAAACAAAGGTTGAATACTCATCCATTGACTCTATCAAACATTACCTGAAAATCCTTCAACCAGCCCTGATAGCCGTTGAACCCCAGACCGGGAAAATCAAAGCCTGGGTGGGAGGTCTGGATTACAAATATTTTCAATACGATCAGGTAGAAGCCTCCCGTCAGGTAGGATCTGTTTTCAAACCCATAGTATACAGCGCAGCCATAAGTCACGGTGCACGTCTGGATGCTTACTACCCCAATGAACAGAAAACCTATCCGGAATACGAAAACTGGACCCCCAGAAATTCAGATAATAACTATGGAGGGTTTTACACCCTAAAAGGAGCATTGAGTAAATCCATCAACACCATTGCCGTGGAGGTACTCTTACAGACAGGGATAGATACTGTTATCAATCAGGCACACCGGCTCGGCATTCAGGCCGGCCTCCCTCCATTCCCCTCACTGGCTCTTGGAGTAGCCAATATTCCGCTTCGGGAAATGATTAATCCTTTCCTTTGTTTTGCCGCTAACGGTAAGCTGACTATCCCCCATTACCTGACAGAGATAAAAGACCGGGAAGGAACAATCATCTTTAAAGCCCCGGAACCGGAAACCCGGGAAGTACTTCCGGAAACAGAAGCCAATATTATGAGCAATATACTAACTGCAGTCATTAATGAAGGGACAGGCCGCAGTCTTCGGACCGTCTATGGCCTGAAGAATGAACTGGCAGGAAAAACAGGGACAACCCAGAATCAGGTAGACGGTTGGTTTATCGGTTATAATCCACGCATTGTAGTTGGAATACGTGTCGGAGCCAATGATGAAAATATCCATTTCAATTCTATCCGCCTCGGCCAGGGTGCTAGCATGGCTATGCCTATTTTCGGTGAATTTATGCAACAATGCCTGCAAAGTCGCACTTACCGGTCCTGGAATAATCTGACCTTTCCGATGGCTCGGATGGTTGAAGCAAAAGAGCTGGAAGGACCTCCTTTTAAAGACCATCTAAACCTGATCGAAAAAATAACCAACCGGAAACTGGAAAAAGTAAAACCTGCAGAAGACCATCAGGAAGAATTCCGGAAAAAGAAAAAAGGATTTTTCAGAAGGTTATTCGGTTCTAAAGAAAAGTGAGGATTATTCTCTCACTCCATATACACTTTGAGCCAATCGTTTCACAATAATCACAAAGCCTCCGGTTAGAATCAGGTTTAGCACAAGACTTAAAACCGAGATGATCAAAGCCGGACCTCCCAAATTATACCCCAAGGCAATGACAATGATACCTGCCCCTACCTCTCCCCGGGTAAACATACCCACTGACAATGCCAGACGTTCCCGGATGTCCCGGTCCCGGTAAAAAAATAAAGGAAACATTTTACCCAGATTGGATAATAAAGTGACCAGAATAACATGCACGATCAGCATACTCCAGCCCGGCATAGGCTGAGTTGCCGTAACTCCCGATGCTGCAATCACAGCAGCTTCATGGTCTATTCCAATAAATTGAGGAGTACTCATACCTACCAAAAACATAAATACATAAGAAATCAGTCCGGTGATTGTCTCGTCACGCCGGGATTGCCGGTGTACCGTTTTCATCACCATCCCCAGTACAAAAGCCGGCAATAATACTTCAATGTGTACTCCATTCCCTTCTCCCATCAAAGCAGTTGTTATCAGGTAAATACTTTCCAAAGCAGCCACAATACATACCGCATAAATCAGGATAGCCTTCCAGGTCTGTGACATATGCAAAACGTTTAATTTCTTCCATCCGAGATATAACAACAAAAAAATGACCACAATAATCAGAAACAACTGCCATTTAAAACCAATCATAAATATCTGTAAGGGAATCATCAGCAAGATTGTATCCAGATCATCAAAAATTGCCAGCACCTGTGTTTTCTTATAAATCCATTCTTTCCGCAAACCGGCAGCAGCCAGCATTGTAAATAAAATACCTGCTGAGGTGGGTGCTGCAAAACGACTCAGTAAAAGATTCTCTTTCCATGCATCCCAGCTGTAAAAAAGATCTCCGGGTAACAAAAACATATAATAAAAAGCTATCAGAACCCACGGCACAGCAGCTGTAGCCATCGCTATAAAATAATCTGCAGCATATGATTTCCATCTCGATTTATCCAGCTCAAATTCACGCCCGACATTAATCATGATGAAAGCAAGACAAATAAACATCAGCAATCTTCCTGCTTTCTCTATCGCTACGAAAGACTCCCCCAGCCATACAGGCAAACATTGTGATAATACTAAACCAAAAAGTAAAAATAAAGAAAATAAAAGAACTTTTTTCATCAATCATTAGGTTAATTGTTTACAACTAATCTGAAGTACAAAGATAATCGGCAAATACAAACCATCCAAATCTAACGATTATTTAGAACAAAACCCCGCTGACCAGTACTACTCCCATAACAAACATTCCGGCAATAATACTCTGTACTGAGACATTACGGGTTCCTTTCAATTGGGAATTAGGAATCAGTTCATTCAGGGCTGTAGCCACGAGTAAACCGGACAAAAAGGCCTTTAATATGCCTGTCAATACCGGTGTAGAATATTTCAGAATGAAAAAATAAGCCATCACAGCTCCTATCGGTTCAAACAAAGAAGCGATTACACTGTAAACCACCGCCCTTTTATGTCCCATAGTGTCACTAATCCTGTTAAACAAGGCACCAATAGTCATTCCCTCCGGAAAATTGTGCACTATTATAGAGAGGACTAAAGGAATAGCGATCAAAGGAGTCGCCAGATAAGATAGAAAGGTAGCCAATCCTTCGACAAAACTATGTGCCGTAATCGTCAGTAAAACTAATATTGCAATACGACGGTAATACAGCATGGATTCATCGTACTGCATATTTTCCCGCCTTTTCCACAGTTTAACCAAATATCCCAGAGGATGTAACAACACTACTCCGACAAAAAAACACAGGGTACTGGTCACTTTAGCTTCAGAATAAGACAATTCCCCTGAAAGTATACCGATAGAATCCGGCATTAACTTCATAAAGGCAAC
The DNA here is from genome assembly GCA_905215395.1 of uncultured bacterium. GTDB lineage: Bacteria > Bacteroidota > Bacteroidia > Bacteroidales > Marinifilaceae > Odoribacter. The sequence continues at coordinate 3,127 of CAJMQA010000362.1, forward strand.
ATAAAGCATAATTCCGGCTGCAAATCCTAAAATGATAGCCAAAG
>CAJMQA010000363.1 GCA_905215395.1 uncultured bacterium
ATCTTCGATGATTTCAGTAATGATATCCCTCAGAGGGACACCCATGACACGGGCCATTTTAGGAACAAAGCTGTTGGCAGTCATCCCCGGAGTCGTGTTTACCTCCAGCATGATCACCTCTTTTCCGCGGACAAAACCGTCCACCCGGATAATGCCTTCACAACGGAGAATATCATATATTTCAGCAGTCATATCCTGTATCTGTTCAGTAATCTCTTCCGGAAAACGTCCCGGAATAATCTCATCCGACATCTTCGCATCATATTTGGCTTCATAATCGAAAAATTCTTTCTTCGGTATCACTTCAGCAATCGGAAAAATGACTTTTTTATTTCCCACCTTGTACATTCCGCAGGTGAATTCTGTCCCGTCGATAAATGACTCTACCAATACTTCCCGGCATTTAGCAAAAGCTTCCCGGATAGCTGCATCAAATTCTTCTGCTTTTTTCACCTTAGACACTCCGAAACTGGATCCTTCTGCATTGGGCTTCACAAAACAAGGCAATCCCACAGCAGCCAATACAGCCTGCCTGTCATATTCCCTTCCCCGTGTCAGCATCACCGGCTGAGTTGTATTTATACCGAAACCATTCAGATAATTGGTACAGGTATATTTGTCGAAAGTCAAAGCCTCACAAAGCGTACTGCAAGTAGAATAGGGAATCCCCATCATATCCAGGTATCCCTGCAACATACCGTTTTCTCCCGGGTTTCCATGAATCGTAATGTAGGCAAAATCGAATACAATCTTCCGTCCCTCATAGGTAAAGGAAAAATCATTTTTATCCACCGGATAATTTTCTTCCCCGATCTCGATATGCCAATCCCGGCCACTCAATATCATCAGATACTTATTGTATTTCTCCCCGTCTACTTCCGAAAAAATATGATTTCCGGATTTAATAGACACCCCGTATTCAGAAGAATTACCCCCGGCAATGACTACAATATTTCTTTTCATGGTTTCTTATTTAAAACTTATTATCATCCAAAAACTTACAATTCAGTTACTCTTTGACAAGCCAAAAGCAAAAATAATCTAAATTTTATATTTCCCTCCATTCTTCACTCTTTTTTCGGACAAACTTGCCCGGAAAAATTTTACCTTTGCCGACAATTTGAAAACAAATTTTTAAAACGATAAATTTTAAACGAATGCCAACTACCCGGAAAAGGACATCCGTAATTTCTTATCCCGGAAGAGTAATTTGAAATGAAAAATACCGACCTCACCCAAGGCAGCATATTCCAGAGCTTATGGATCATGGCGCTACCGTTGATCTCAGCTTCCTTTATCCAGATGGCCTATAGCATGACCGATATGCTTTGGCTGGGACATCTGGGAAGCGATGCTGTTGCCGCTGCCGGTGCTGCCGGTTTCTTCACCTGGCTGTGTAACGCCCTGTCCTTTATGACCAAGATTGGAGCAGAAATTACAGTCTCCCAATCCGTAGGAGCCAAAGACTATAAACGGGCGGCGACTTATGCCGGACATGCCGTAAAGCTCTCAGCTATGATCGGGCTCATTTATGCCTGTTTCACCTTTATCGCAGCTCCCCAACTGATCGGTTTGTTCAAATTTGATGCCTCCATTTCCGAACAAGCCATCGGTTATATGCGGATTGTCTCGCCAGGACTATTTTTCCAATTCAACAACAATACCTTCAGCGGCCTTTATAACGGACAAGGTAACAGCCGAACCCCTTTCCGTACCACAGCTGTAGGATTAATTGTAAATATTGTACTCGATCCGCTGTTGATATATGGGTATGGCCCCTTCCCGCAACTGGGCACCGCAGGAGCAGCCATTGCCACAGCTCTGGCACAACTGGTTGTATACAGCATCTTTACACGGCGTATATTTTCAGAACAATTTCCATTGGGCCGGATACGTTTATTTGATGGACTGAAAAAAGAATATGCCGGACGGATCATCCGCTTAGGCTTACCAGTTAGTATGCAAAATGCTCTTTTTTCTATGTTCTCCCTGACTCTGGCTACCCTGGCTGCCCGCTGGGGAGCTGTCGGAGTTGCCGCCCAAAGTATTGGAGCCCAAATCGAAGCCCTTTCCTGGATGACAGCTGCAGGCTTTTCTACCGCTCTGGCAGCTTTTACGGGACAAAATTATGGAGCTGGAAAGTACGAACGTATTAAACAAGGTTACCGGCTAACTTTAGGCATTGCCGGAAGTATCGGCCTGGTGGCAGGAGTACTCTTCTTTGTCTTCAACCGGGAAATCTTCAGTGTTTTCGTAAACGAAGAAGCAGCCATTATTGCCGGTGGCGACTATCTGAAAATATTAGCCCTGTCACAGTTATTTATGGTGACAGAATCCGTTACTGCCGGAGCATTCAACGGATGCGGATATACCACTCCGCCAGCCCTTACCAGTATTATTTTTACCGGAGCCCGTATTCCTATGGCCTATTTACTAACTACTTTCCCGGCATTGGGACTCACAGGTATTTGGTGGAGCATCACGATTTCCAGTATCCTGAAAGGCAGTGTATTGCCTCTCTGGTATCTCCATTTTCAACGGAAAAAACTACGTATTTCCAGACTTGCCAAATAATTACTATGCAATAAATTGAAAAAATCGAAGCAAATAAATCATTAAAAATTTTTCAATTTAACACTTAATTTGGAATAAATGTGTATTTTTGTAAAAAATCGCGTTTATGAAACCATCAACCAAAATGTTACAAGAACTTTAAACGTCCGATTTTTTAGTTAATATCATTTCTTTTTTCACGAACCTCACCACTTTTAGCTCCTTTTCCATAACAGACTGTTTATCAACACACAAATCACATATTCCACTGTATAATCCACAGTCAATCAAACATGTAAAAACAAAAATCTCTCAACCATTAAAATCGGACGTTTTTCCCTAGGAACAAGTCTCTGTAACAAAGGGAAATGGCAACAGAAACGTATCGTATAATCCTTTAAAAATAAAATTTATGGAAAAAACGATCGGACTATTTCTGTTCCTGATGTTGCTGGGAATCCAACTCAGTTATGCACAGGCAAAAACAGTTACCGGAACGGTAACAGACGCTTCAGACGGTTCACCTCTTCCCGGGGTTTCCGTTATCATCAAAGGAACCCAGCAAGGGACTTCTACTGACCCCAACGGAAAATTTTCCA
>CAJMQA010000364.1 GCA_905215395.1 uncultured bacterium
GTTTATCCCTGCTTATGAGGGGTTTTATATGGTGGGTAACCAGAAAAATTATTGTTATCCGGTATGGATAAAGAAAAAAGGAAAGGTTTCAGTGCTTATCGGCCGGGAAGGAGGACGTCTTTACGGAAAAAAGAACTCGGAAGAAAATAAAGTGTTATACCAATGGGTCGGTTTGTCCGGGAAAGTGTCCGACATGGCTTTGAGGGGATTTAAATTCCGTAATCTGACATTCCGGGAATTTTTTCAGGAACTGGAAAAACTGGTTCCCTTGGCAGAGCAGTTTAAAGCTGATATAAAGACCGGGAATCCTTATTTTAATCAGTTGATGAGCCGTTTGGTAGAGTATCAGAAGGATTATTTTGCCATCGCCTATTTGCTCCGGCCGAAATCTGTGGGATATGTATGGCCTGGAAAATCCGATTATCCGGCTTGTTATCATACCCTTTTGACTCCGGATAAATTTCAGGATAATCTGATATTGAAGATGCCCGAGGGATTCAGTATGTTGGATTACTATGTCAATTTTACTGCCAAAATGAGAGAAGGCGGAAAGCCGGACGGGGGACTTGATTTGTCTCTTATTTCCTGCCAGGAATTGAAGGGAGAGTTGTGGCTGGCCCGGCTGGAAAGAGTCGCTTCGGTTTTTCAGTTCCGGAAACTTCTGAATGCAAACCGGGAGATATTTACAGAGGAACAGCTCCGGCAAGCAGAAAGCTTGTTAAAAATACTGGAGGAAAAGTCGGCCCGGCAGCAAGCGGTAGATTTCACCTTTCCGGATGCGGACGGGAAGATGGTATCTTTGTCTGATTTTAAAGGAAAAATCGTATTGGTAGATATCTGGGCTACCTGGTGTATGCCTTGCCGGAGTGAATTGCCTCATCTGAAAAAACTGGAAGAAGAGATGGAGGGAACGGACCTGGTGGTCATCGGTATTTCTGTCGATGTACAGAAAGATTATGAGAAATGGAAAAAGATGGTAGATGCCGGGGAAGTGAAAGGGGTGCAACTGTTTGCTGATGGAGGAAAACAGTTGAGAAAAGATTATGGGGTGTCCGGGATTCCCCGTTTTATAGTATTCGACCGGGAAGGAAAGGTGGCAGAAGCTGCTGCCCCCCGTCCCTCCGATGCGGATTTAAAAGAATTATTAAATGAATTATTGAAAAAATGATGAAAAAAATAGGTATAGTCCTGGTCTGTTTGCTGGTCCTGACTGGTTTATTACCCGCACAAAAGACGGTGGTTTCCGGAACTTTGGAAGAATTGATCCCGGGGAAACGGCAAGCCGTGAATTTACAGCAGATTGCCGCCATGGCAAGAGCCATTGCAATGGCGGATATTTCAGCTGATAAGAAATTTTATATAGAAACAGAGGTGGAAAAATCCGGATTTTACCGGTTGAATGTCATGGGGAAATCTTTTTTTATTTACCTGAATCCTGGTGATTCCCTGAATTTAGAGGAGAAAGACGGGCGGATGATCGTCAGTGGAAAAGGTTGGATGGCTGAGAATCAGTTGATGTTCGATAATCAGGAATATCAGGACGAGTACTATCGTTTGCCGGTTCCGGTGCGAACTGGTTTTGGAGAGGGACGGGCAGAAGGAAGCTGGAAAGCTTATCAGTTAAAAATGAAAGCATTGAAAAAAGCGGATGTGCGTCCGGAATTTAAAGAGAAATACAGAGGATTTGCCGGAGTAGAATATTGGAAGAACATGACAGGAGGTTTGGGAGTCCGGGAGGAGGGAAACCTTTCCTCCGGCTATTATAAAGCGGTGAAACGGGTAAAACTGACAGAAGCGATGGTGAATCACGGAGAGTGGTACGATATACTGAATACCTGGTTGACCTATAACCTGAGAAAAAAGAATATCCGGCTGACTACCTATGAAAATTGGTTGAAGGAAACAGCATCCTTTATTCCGGATAAAGGTTTGCGGGAAGCTTATCTGGTGCGGCAGATTGAACTGGAAGTACTTCGCGGGGAGTTTGTCGGATTACCGGAAGCAGTGGATGCTGTGGAAAAAATGATCCGTAAACCGGAAAATGAGGCTAAGGTAAAAGAACAGATGGAGCTGATGGAAAAAAATTATGCCCGGTATAGCCAATGTCTGCCGGGCACAGATCTTGGGGATTTTGAATTCAGCGACCGGGCAGGAAAAACAGTGAAGCTGGGCGATTTGAAGGAGACATATGTTTATATCGATGTCTGGTCTACCGGTTGTCTGCCTTGTAAACAGGAAATTCCTTTTTTGGCTAAACTTGAAAAAGCCATGGAAAAACGGAATATCATCTTTGTCTCGATTTCTTTGGATACAAAAAATGAGGTGTGGCAAAAATTTATCCGGGAAAAGAATTTGGGCGGTTTACAGCTGATCACGGAAAAAGGATTTAAACATCCGTTTTGTGCAACTATGGGAATGGGAGGAATTCCTCAGTTTATCCTTTTGGATAAAGACAGTAAAGTGATTAATTTTAATGCTAAACGCCCTTCCAATCCGGTATTGTGGAACTATCTCGATGGTATTGTGGATTAATATTTGAGGAGGAAAATCAAAAATCATGAAGAACAGGAAAATTTTTTTGTCGGTCGTATTGCTTTTTTTGTTGGGAAATGTGAGGGCACAGATCGAATTACCGGGAATAGAACTGAGATTACCTTATCTCAAAGGTTGGGCAGATGGGAATCACTATCTGGAACAGCACTGGGACGGGAAAAGGGTTGTCATGTATAAAGTGGATGCCCTTACGGGGGATACAGCCCGTTTTATTCCGCAGCCAACCATCCCGCAAAACCGGTTGAGTATAGAGGAGGGTGACATTGTTTGCACCGGATCGGATGGAAAGAAAAAATTGACGGAGACTGCTGCCGTGGAAGCTACTCCCGTACTTTCGCCCGACGGCAGATGGGTGGCTTTTACCCGTGAGAATGATTTATATGCTCTGGAATTGGCTACGGGGCGGGAAATCCGTTATACGACCGATGGTTCGGATGTGATCAAAAACGGTTATGCTTCTTGGGTATATTATGAGGAAATTCTGGGCCGGGAGACCGGTTATTGTTCGTTCTGGTGGTCTCCGGACAGCCGGTACATTGCTTTTTTCCGTACGGATGAATCCATGGTGCCTTTATTCCCGATTTATAATGCCCGGGG
>CAJMQA010000365.1 GCA_905215395.1 uncultured bacterium
TTTGAAACCTGTATTCCAACGGAAATCTCCGACGATACGCTGATTATAATTCAAATCCAGCTCAAACCCATTATTCCGCACTGCTGCCGCATTGAAAGTCTGGGAAGTGGAACCGTAAGTCGGCGACACCGCAACTTTTGCCAGCAGGTCTGTACTCTTTTTCGAATACACATCGATACTACCCGACAATTTCCGCCAGAAACTGAAATCCACACCCACGTTAAACTGGTTGATATTTTCCCAACGAAGGGTTGGATTTCCTTTATCCTTTATCGTCCCGTAAAATTCACCGGTAATCGGAGAAGGACTGGAAGAATACGAAATAATAGGAATAGACGAAGCTGTGGTTACCGTATTTCCATTCTTACCATAGGTTGCACGGAGAGCCAGACGATCGATAAAATCGATCTCCCTGATAAATTCCTCATTGGAAATATTCCATCCCAAACCGACAGACCAGAAAGGGGAATAACGGTATTTCGGATCGTCCACCACAATGTTGGAAGCATCGTTACGCACACTCCCGGAAACGGAATACTTTTCATTGAACATATAGGTTGCATTTCCATACAGGGCCAGATATCTCTGCGCTGCATAAGTCAAATCATGTCCCGTCGGAAGTGAACCGGTATAATAGTTGTCAAAAAACTTTTTCCATACCTTCACACTACTGCCGTATCCATAAGGCGGAGTCACGTGAGTGTTCATGTCATCATTATAACCGTAAAGCGTATTTCCGGAGCCGTTGGATTCCGACCAGATCAACTCTGTTCCCAGCAATACGGAAACACTGTGTTTCTCTGCAAATACCCGGTTGAAATTCAATTGATTTCTCAGGTTATAGGTCTGTTTCAGGGTTCCCTTAGAATCCAGGATGTTTCCTTCCGGCATATATTTCTCTTTCACGGTTTTTGTCGCCTCATCAAAGAGAATATTATTATTCGCCAGGTCCCTCACATAAAACGACTCTTCCCCATAAAACTTCTCCACCTTATTGTCAAAGCGTTCATATTGAAATGATCCCCGGTAATCCAGCCCTTCCATAAATTTCACATTCAAACCGGCCTGGAACCTGAGGTTCAACTCTTTGGTCGTAAAATCATTCGCATCCAGATCCTGTAAAGCATTGTAATCCATATTCGTATAAGGCATTCCCTGGGCGCTTGCCATGAATTCGTCCATTAAACGTTTATTATAGGAATGCATCACAGGAGCATATGAACCATCCTCATTCTTCAGCAATTCATAGGGGGATAATTCATTGATATTACTGATACTCAAACCTTCCTTATCTTTTTTCATCTCGGAAGTCAGAGCAAAGTCAAAATTCAGCCATTTCTTGATTTCAAAAGTATTTTTGAAATTGATCAGCAGTTTTTCGCGTTTATTCCCTACCATATTATTTTCATCCGAAGAGTACATGGCAGATAAGTTATAAGCATGTATCTTTCCGCCTCCATTAATGGACAGGTTGTAATTCTGAGAGAAAGGATTATTCAGCATATACTTCTTTATATCCTTTTTATTATTTGTATTTCTCAGATTCGCAATGGCAATATCATAATCACTTTGAGATATCAAACCCTTATTCAGGTTATACATCAACTGGGCTCCGAGGGTATATACCTGCCAGATTTCGTTAAAGGTATCCGGAGTTCCCCAGGAGGTACCGAATCCCCCGTCCGACTCAAACTTCTCATAGGCCAGCTGAGTATCGGAATCTGCTATCGGGAAATTATAGTCCAGATCCATCTTCGGACTAAACTTCACAAAAGCGTCAAAATTGACAGAAAGCTTATCCGCTTTTTTTCCGGATTTAGTCACCACAACAACCACACCGTTTCCGGCACGGGCACCCCAGATTGAAGCAGCTGCGGCATCCTTCAGTACGGTCACATTCTCTATATCATTGGGATTGATGGTTGAAAAATCACCCTCTACCGGGAAACCGTCCACAACAATCAAAGGTTTGGCATCGGCATTCATGGTTGCAATACCCCGGATAGTAACGTCTGTCTTTCCGGACTGTTCATTGTAATCGACCTGCATTCCGGTCGCCAGTCCCTCCAGTTTGGCTCCCAGATCCTGAGCCGGAATTTTACTCAGCTCATCATTGCTCAAAATCTGAAACGAACCGGTTGCCCTCTCCCTGGATATGGTCTGAAATCCGGTACAAATCACCTCTTCCAATGCCTGGGAGTCCGATTCTAAAGTAACGTGCATCTCCTTTTGCGTCCCGACCTTCACCTCTTTGGATTTCATCCCGACGAATGAGAATATCAGTACAGCATTGGGGTCTTCTTTCATCTTCAGTTCAAAACGACCGTCTATATCGGTAGCGACACCCGTCTGGGAACCCTTGATAATAATAGTCACACCAGGCAGAGGAGCCCCTGAAACGTCCTTTACGATACCTTTTACCGTAGTCATCGTTTGCTGCGGTAAGAAATCGACCACGCTTCCTTTTTTAATCACCACCACGTCTTCCTGGTAATCGAAAGTAAACCCGCTCTGTTCCAGAGTCGCTTTCAATACTTTATCCAGATTCTCTTTCTTCACTTTTACAGAAACTCTGTCCGCATTCTGAAACAATGAAGCATTGTAAAGAAAATTCACTCCGGTTTGTTGTTTGACAGCGTCGATAAATTCTTCCAGGGTTACATCACTGAGATTCAGTGACACCTTATTCTGTTGAGAGTAAACACTGGCCGAAACATTCACGCTTAACAAAAAGCAAAAAACAGCACTTAGTTTCATAATCAACCACATTTTCCGGGGAAAATTTTCACATCCTCCCAGTCTTAATAATCGCCTTTTTTTCATAGATTTGTGATGTATTAATTATTAAATTAATTAATCAGGAAGTGAGGATTCCAGACCTGAGAAATTTGTAATCCTCCTTCCCTATTTATTTGTAGAGTATAATCGTATTCCCGTTGATCCTGTACTTCACATCTCCGGTACGCTGCAATATCTCCATAAACGTATTGATATTGTCATAACGCTTCAGGTTGCCCGTAAATGCCACCTCTTTTAAATCGGAAGTCTGGTAAAATACATTCACATCGTACCAACGGGCCAGATCGGTCATAATAGATTCAAGGGTTTGTTTTTTGAAAACATACAATCCCT
>CAJMQA010000366.1 GCA_905215395.1 uncultured bacterium
CCCTCCCCCCAGGTACAAGCTATGGCGTTGTCCGACACCGGTTCGCAATGGCTTAGAGAGCCAATAAGTATTTACCCCCCGTTCTACTTCCGCCAACAGAGCCGAGTATTTTTGTTTCAACTTCAATTCCCCATTTGCATCCCAAGAGTCAGAATAATAACCGGATCGATATTCCAGTTCCAGTTTATCCCGGGCATTGAGTAAATGATACTCAGTCAAATCAGGTACCTCTATATTCAAATTCCCCGTATAACTCAACTTCAATTTACCTGCTTCAGGTTCCTTAGTTGTAACTACGATCACTCCATTTGCTCCCCTTGATCCGTAAATTGCCGTAGCAGAACCATCCTTCAACAAAGTAACCGAAGCCACCTCGTTTTGGTTCAAATCCATCAATCGCTGCAAAGAAATTTCGAAGCCATCCATAATAATCAAAGGAGTATTTAAATCTGCTTTAGCATTATCCTGCAAATCTTCCAATCCGGAAATATTGGCAGCTCCCCGGATCTGAACTTCCGGTAAGCGGTTCGGATCCGATCCCCATTCATTATCAGCCAACATATGAAATGCCGGATCAATATTTGCCAGGGAAACCAATATATTCTTATTTCCGAAAGCTTTCAACTCCTGTGTTTTCATCCCCAGAAAAGAAATAACCAACACCAGGTTTTTCGTACTCACGGCACTCAACTCGTACTGACCATTCTGATCCGTTGTCACTCCGATAGTAGTTCCTTTTATCACAACAGTAGCCCCCGTTAAAGGAATATTCCCGGTTTCTGTTACTTTTCCTCTTATCTTTACTAGTTCTACCTTCTGAGGCGTTCTGTTTGCCGTAATCACAATCATCCCCTCCGTAAATTTATATCCCAGATTCGTCTCTTTGAAACAACGATCCAGTACCTCTTTTACCGTCATTTGTTTCATCAGAAAAGTCTGTGGCTTTACCTGTTTTACCTCATCCTGATTGTATAGAAATTCGACACCTGTTTTGTTGGTCAAATCAGTCAGAATATCTTTCATTACAGCATTTTTATAATCCACATTTATTCTTTTGAACATAGACTCCTGAGCCATTCCTGCAAAGGAGTTATACATGAATAAAAGAACAATCGGGAACCATTGGGTTATATTCTTCATATTTTTTTCATTACTATCAGTTTTATTTATTGCAAATTATCAGACAAAAAGTCTCCGCTTATACTGTCGTTACAGTATAGTATCAGGTCTATTCATTTGCTTTCTTAATTAATATGCGTACATTTGGGATGCTATAGTTCATCACCTGGTGATGAGCATATTTAGTAGACCGGAGTCCCCTCTCCGGTTTTTAATATCCTATAGAATTTATCTCTTTTTTCTCATAATCAGTATTGTTTTTCGGTCAATAGTAAAATCTACATCAGTAGTCATTTCCAATAATTCAAAAGCTTTTGTGATATCATCATATTTAAACAGCTGTCCTGAAAACCGGGTATTTTTTAAAGTTACATCCTCAAATTCATAACTCAGATTATACCAACGAGCCAGTTTGCGGATAATCACTTCCAATGGTTCATCATCAAACATAAATTTATTTTCAATCCACGAAGCGTAATACCGGGAACTGACATCACGTATTTCAAATCTATCTTTACTCAACTGTACCTGTTGATCGGGACGTATAACGACACTATGTCCGCCCTTATTCACCTGTACTTTACCGATAACCAGAGTGATTTGAGCACATTGCTCATCTTTATAATTCATGATATTAAATGAAGTTCCCAGAACAACTACATTGAATTCTCCCCCTTTCACCTCAAAGGGCCTCTCTGCATCAGGCTTTACCCGAAAAAAAGCTTCACCTTGTAACTCAACAACCCGCCGCGTTCCTGTATACCGAACCGGATACCGTAATGAAGATTCAGAATTCAACCAAACCACAGTTCCGTCCGGGAGAGTCAGACGATATTCTCCTCCACGTCCAACTACCAATGTATGAAACCCGGTTTCTCCCAATGGTGACGCCACAGTATCATATATCAATGTATTATTCTCTGTATGCATTCTGTTTCCAGCCAATGAAAAGTTTTTATCTTTTTTCAATCGGATAGAGTCCTTACCATCATTGATGATCAAAGAAATCAAAGCAGTTTCGTGGGCATCCGGAAAAGAAGTTAATATATGTCCCGGTACTTCACGTTTCAAAAGAAAAACAGAACTAAAAACAATAAACAACATTGCAGCAGCGGAACAAGCCCACTTCCAACGCAATCTGAGATTCTTCCGGTGCATATCCCGTTCCAAGCGTTGCCAGGCCTGTTGGGTTTCGGTAATTTCAGCAGCAAGCCGATAATCATGCTTCATAAATTTAAGAGATATCACTCCTTCGTACCACACCTTACCCGAAGGATGGTTTTCGAGCCAGATATTCAATTCATTTTGTTCCTCCACACGAAGTTTCCCAAAGACTCCTTTCAGAAGTAAACGGGTCATCCTCTCTATTATTTTTTCCTCATTATCCATAATTATCCGTTATCTATTATTAAGACTAACGAACAATCCAAATGAGTTACACGTAGTATTATTTTTTTCCCGAAAAGAAAATAAACCAGTAAATCGGAAACAGGTCTTTTAATATTTCCCGTAATCGTTTACGAGCCTTAAGACGCTGGGACCGGACTGTTTCCTCTGCAATTTGTAATCTCTCTGCCACTTCAGAAATTTTTAAGTTTTCAATATAACTTAACCTGAAAACTTCTCCACACTGTTTGGGTAAATTTCCTATGGCCTTCATTATTTCCCAGAAAACTTCTGACTCAATCCGTTCCTTCAGATAATTATTCTCATCAATCTCCTCTTTTTGTACTTCTTTCATGGATTGTATCAGATTCTGCCGACGGATAAGAGTAAGGGATTGATTATATACAGCTTGAAATAAATAAGCTTTCAAATGACTTTTATCAATAAAGCTCATTTGCCTTTCCCAGATAGACAGGAATATATTATGTACAATATCTTCAGCATCTTTCTCACATGACAACATTTTTCTACCAAAAAGACACAAGGGTTTATAATATTCCTCAAATATCTCCTTATAAACATTTTTTGTTAAAATAAGTTCCCTCTGATTATGTCCTGTCATATC
>CAJMQA010000367.1 GCA_905215395.1 uncultured bacterium
AAGGGGGCCTAATCCCTTCCGTTGCTTATTTCGCTCCGATGACAACACATTTATCTTGGATACTGATCCTGAGTCCGGCTACTTCTTCTATCATTCTCACAATCTGGCTAAAATCTTCATATTTCAGCAGGTAACCACTCAGGCGGTAATTTTTGATAGCTTCATTCTCATAAAATACTTCCATTTCATACCACCTTTGCAATTGTTTCATGACCTGTTCCAGGCTTTGCTTTTCAAAAATAAATTTTCCGTCCTTCCAGGCACAAAAAAGAGAAGCATCTACTTCGGAAGTTATAAACGTACACTCCTGTTTATTGAAAACAAGCTGTTCATTGGGAACAAGCCTGATTCTTTGTTCCGTATTCACCGCCTCTATACTTCCTTCAGCGAGCGTCATCACCACCTGTTCTTCTTCCTTGTAGCAGGCTATATTAAATTTAGTACCCAGTACTCTCACTGCAATATCACCGGCGGTCCTGACAATAAAGGGTTTTTCTGCATTTTTGGCTACTTCGAAATAAGCTTCTCCTGACAGATATACCTGACGGCAAGTGTCGCTGAAATTTACGGGATAACGCAATTCGGTCTCCGAATTCAGCCATACCCGGGTTCCGTCCGACAATTCTATCTTATACTCCCCTCCGCGCGGAATAACTAAGGTATTATAGATCTCCGGACGGATGCTATTTATTTCACCTTTCCCATAACGGATGGTCTGCCCGGCAACTCTTATTTCTGCCGATGCTTTTTCTTCCATCAGCTCTATGGAATCTGTCAAAGTGATGACCTGCCCGTCTGAAAGAATCAGCCTCCCTATACCTTCCGCCACCCCGATCGGATTCACCGGAAAATGGGATAAATTGTGCTGATGGAGCATATTTCTGGAAAAAATTCCCCCGATACCGATAAGCAGAACAGCTACAGCCACATACCGGTACCAATGGACTCCGGCCTTTTTCTTCCGGATGTTCTTTGCCTGAAATTTTTGCCATTGCCGGGCAACAGTCGCTTTGGAATAGACATGAGCCAGCTTCCGGTTCTGAAATTCTTTCAACAGATTCTGATATTCCTGCTCATTCCCGGGAAATTCCTGCCGCCAAGCCAGTAGTTTCGCCTGGCCGGAAACGTCGAGGGTTCCTGCAAAATCTTCTGCAATCCAATGTGAGACTTGAAAACGTTCCTGTAATTTACTCATTTTATATCATCTTTATACTTTAAAGACAATACCTGAGAGTGAATGGGTGAATTTTAACTTAATTTTTTTTTCAAAATTAAAACTCCTCTAATAGAATGAATAAATAAATCAGGTATTCTTTGGACAATAAAGTCCGGAGAGTAGCATAGGAATTCTTCTTCAATGTCTTAATCGTATTGACTGAAACACCCAGTTTTTCCGCTACTTCTATATTACTACAGCCCTCCAGGCATAAAGAAACCACCTGCCGGCTTCTGGAAGGTAGCTGTTCGATAGCCGCATACAATATCCGGAAAGTCTCCTGACGCGTCACCTCTCTCAAAAATACCGGTTCATCAATCATTTCCTCCTGATCGAAAGAATCGATATAATTATTCTGAGCCTTTTTATGATTCAGGTGATTCAGACAAAGATTACGTGAAACAGTGTATAAAAATGCTTTTGCATTTTCAATGCCATCAAATTCATTCCATTTTTCATAGACCTTCACAAAAACCTCTTGTGCAATATCGGCAGCCTCTTCTTCTTCTCCCGTATAATTACCGATAAAACGACAAACAGGAATAAAAAAGTCTTCAAAAAACAGTTTAAATTTTTTGTTATCACTTGTTAGCATATCTTTCAGGCTCTTTCTGGCAAAAATACAATTTTTCTGAATAATCCCAAACAGAATTATTACATCCTATTATTTGTTTCTTCCGCTTTTTGCCCTATCTTTGCTACGGATTTTCCGAAGGGGTGCCTTAATATGACGGGCTGAGATTATACCCTCTAACCTGATCCGGGTAATGCCGGCGTAGGGAGAAATTTTAATTTCATCATATTTTTTCGTCCTGAGGAATGTTCCGGTTTTTTTATCCTGTTAACCGAAATAATGAATTATGGAAATTTTTATCAATGATGTTTCTGTATCCTGCCCTGACAAGAGCACTTTGCAGGAGATTCTTCAACAACAATCTGTTACTCCGGTCAATATTGCCATTGCAATCGATAGCACTGTCATCCCCAAATCACAATGGGCCACTACAGTTGTCAACGATGGCAACCATATACTGATCATCAAGGCTGTACAGGGAGGATAGCTCACAGGCTCAGTCTGAGAGACTGAGGAGTGAAAAACAAAGAGAAAAAAGTAAAAAATTTAATATAAATAGTATGGAAAAGTTTAGCGTTACAGTGGGGCCGTTACCCGGTTCTGAGAAGATGTATGTCAAAGGTTCCCGTGAGGATTTACAGGTGCCTATGCGGAGGATCAAATTGTCTCCGACCATAGACCTGGACGGAAGTAAGGTTGAAAACGAGGATGTCGTCGTATATGATACTTCGGGTCCGTATTCGGATACCAATTACACGGTTGATTTACAGAAAGGATTACCGAAACTGAGGGAAAACTGGATAGAAGAAAGGAATGATACAGTGAAACTGGACGGCCTGAGCTCGGAATACGGCCGGATGCGGCAGGCTGATAAAAGTCTGGACAGTCTTCGTTTCGAGCATGTAAATACACATCCCAGAATTGCACGCGAAGGATGCCAGGTCAGCCAGATGTATTACGCCCGTCAGGGAGTGATCACTCCGGAAATGGAATACATTGCCATCCGGGAAAACCAGTTGGCCGATCAGATCCGCGAAAAATATAAAAAAGAGAAGGGAGAAGCTTTCGGGGCAAATATTCCCGATTATATTACGCCTGAATTTGTGCGTCAGGAAGTGGCAGCCGGAAGGGCCATTATTCCCGCCAACATCAATCATCCGGAATGTGAACCGATGATCATCGGACGCAACTTCCTGGTGAAGATCAATGCCAATATCGGAAATTCACCGGTCGCCTCCTCCATTGCCGAAGAAGTAGAAAAAGCCGTTTGGGCATTCCGCTGGGGAGCAGATACCATCATGGACCTGTCCACAGGAGATAATA
>CAJMQA010000368.1 GCA_905215395.1 uncultured bacterium
GTTTAGGAATTCCCCTTTTCAGGTCGACCATAATACCATCCGTTATGACAATGGCATTGTCCACCAACATCCCCATCGCCACAATAAAAGAGGCCAGCGATACCCGTTGTAAAGTCCCGTGCATCATATGTAATACCACAAATGAGCCCAAAACCACCACAACCAGTCCGACCCCGATAATGTAACCGCTCCGGAATCCCATAGCCAGCATGACAACAATAATAACGATCAGGACTGATTCTATCAGATTGACCATAAATACATTGATTGCACTTTTCACCCGGGCAGGCTGGAAAAAGACCTTTTCAAAATTGATGCCGGCAGGAATAATGGATTGCTTCAGTTCCTCCAGCCGCTGGTCTATGACCTTTCCCAGTTGAATGATATTTCCTCCCTTTTCCATAGCAATGGAAATTGCAATGGCAGGCAAAGTATCATATAACAATCCCTCCCTCTGCGGTTGCACGTATCCCTTGGAAATATCAGCGACATCTCCCAAACGGATATGATCTTCCTCATGTCCACGGATCAATAAATTACGGATATCTTCTATCCCTTTAAAACTTCCGTCAACCCCTACCCGGACTCTCTTCTCCCCACTGTTGTAATAGCCGGAATATACAGTCGCATTCTGACCTTTCAGGGTGAGTATAATCTCTGCCGGGTGCACTCCCAGATTTGCCATTTTAGCTTCCTGAATGTCGATATTTATACAGGCCTGTTGTTCCCCATAAATGTCCACACTACTCACTCCGTCAATGTCCAGTACAGTTCTTCTGACCAGCTGGGCATAATCCATCATCTTCTGATAACCAAACCCATCCGACGTCATGGCATAGAACATGCCATACACATCCCCGAAATCATCCAATACCATAGAAGCCTGTGCACCTGCCGGTAACTGTGACTGTACATTCGCAACTTTCCTACGCAGGATATCCCAGTTTTGCTGCAATTCATCCAGAGGAACCGTACTACTCAACTCCACTAGTATTTCAGAAACATCATCCATAGAACGGGATTCAACATGATCGAGGTCTCCCATCGAACGAATGGATTTTTCCAGGACATCAGTTACTTCCAGTTCCACCTGCCAGGCTGAAGCCCCCGGGTAGGTAGTGACCACCATCGCCTGCTTTACTGTAATGGCAGGATCTTCCAGTTTACTCATCGTAAAAAAGGAATAAATCCCACCTATTACAAGGACAACTACAAAAAAATAAACCAGTGCTCTGTTTTTTAAAGCATATTCTGTGAAATTCATCTTATCATCTATTTACTCGATCCTACTATATCAAAGCAAGCCCCCAACATTAGAAGGCGAAACCGGGGGTAAAAGCCTCACCTTTTGTCCGTTTTTCAAATCATTCACCCCAGCAGAAACTATGACCTGTCCATTTTTCAAGCCTGATTTTACAACAGCTTCCCCATCTTTGTTTATTTGTTTCACTTCCACCGGGAGTTCGCTGATCGTTTCTTCTTTTTCATCATATACCCAAACATAAGAATGTCCCTCCCTTTGAAAAAGTGCGGATAATGGAATGATCGCCAATCCTTCCGCATCCGGCCGGAATCCAATAGAAACAGCAACACTCATTCCCGGAGCAAGGGTAGTGTCTCTTTTCAGGCGGAACCGGGCAGTAAACAACTGATTGTAATTTGCCCCCTGGGTAATATCCATTAATTCAAGAGGAAATATCCGGCCGGGATAAATATCGGCCACGGCCTGGAAAGTAGTGAATTGTTCCCGCCGTATAAAATCTCCGGAAGGGATACTTACCTGCACTTCAAAATAATCGTCATCGATCATAGAAAGGACCGGAGTACCCTGACCGATAATCTCAGGAGCCTTAAAATATTTATCCTGAATATAGCCGTCAAAAGGAGCTTTCAAACGGGTATCTTCCAACGCATTCCGATGAGCATGAAACAAAGCCGTCACCCGCTTTTTAGCCGCAACTGCTTTATCGTATTCATTAACAGAAACACTGCCCCGCTGATACAACTCAATGACACGGTCCGATTCCCCAACTACCTGAGTATACTCGGCCTGAGTAGCATTGAACTGAATCTGATAATCCCGCGGATCCAGTTCTGCCAATAACTGGCCTTTTTTCACATATTGGCCTTCATGGACGTATACTTTCCGGAGAGGACCTGCAACCCGGAAGGCCAGTTTTACATTAGATGCCGCCTGTATTTTCCCGGGATAAGTGGCAGAGGTCATTCCGTAATACTCTCCCACCTTCACAGTTTTTACCAATTGCGGAATACCCGAAGTGGTCTGACTTTTACGACAGGATGCTGATAACAGAACCACTCCCAATATACCTGCATACAACATCCATTTGTTGCCCCGCATTTTATTGGTTTTTCTCATATTATTACATTTTTAATATTTAAAACTCAGATTAATTATTCTTTTTAGCTGAATATTAAAGCCTTAATATATACTTAAAACAGAGAATAAATGTTTCAGAGAAAGCACGAAATTTGCATGGCCACAGAAATTGGAGTAGCCTGATTGAGTTAAAAAACATAAAATCTGGCAGTTGTTTCAAATTTAACTTCTCATTTTTGACAAAAGTTTCACATAAACGTCCAACTTTAGTATATTTGTGAACTTTAAAGAGAAAAAAGCAATCACAGTATCTCATACTGATCTAAACAATTATGCCCGAAAAAAAGAAACAGGAACTAAAGGACAGAGCACCTATAGTTGCTGCTTATCTGCGGGTGAGCACAGATAAGCAGACCATTCTGAATCAGAAAAGTGAGGTAATTAATTTCTGCCGCCGGCAAGATTTAAAAATTACCATGTGGTGTACAGAGACAGTAAGCGGGAC
This sequence comes from uncultured bacterium, assembly GCA_905215395.1. GTDB lineage: Bacteria > Bacteroidota > Bacteroidia > Bacteroidales > Marinifilaceae > Odoribacter. The sequence continues at coordinate 2,847 of CAJMQA010000368.1, forward strand.
GAAAAAAGAAAGTGAACGGGAATTGGGATCACTCCTGAAAAAATTACAGCGTGGAGATACCCTGATCATTACTGAAGTCTCCCGACTCAGTCGGAAAATGATGAATATCATGAACATTATTCATCAATCGATTGAGAAGGGCATAACAATTCATAGCATCAAGGAAGGGTATAAATTCGACTCTTCCATCAACAGTCAGGTGCTGGCATTTGCTTTTGGATTGTGTGCAGAGATCGAACGTACACTGATTTCGCAACGCAC
>CAJMQA010000369.1 GCA_905215395.1 uncultured bacterium
TGCGGAGTGCGGAATGTGCCGGGGTGGATGCCGTGGTTATTCCGACTAAAAATTCTGCCAAAATATCTTCGGATGCACTGAAAACTTCTGCCGGGGCACTTTATCATATCCCTGTTTGCCGGGTACTGAATCTGAAGAAAATAGTACGGGAGCTTAAATTTCAGCGGGGAATCTGCGTATATGCAGCGACTGAAAAAGCTGAGAAATTTTATACCGAAGTGGATATGACTCTCCCGACGGCTATCATCATGGGTTCGGAAGATAAAGGTATTGACGGAGAACTGATCAATATAGCAACCGGCTGTATCAAAATCCCCCAAAAGGGTCAGATTGAATCTCTGAACGTTTCGGCAGCAGCGGCTGTACTGATGTTTGAGGCGGTTCGCCAGAGAGGATAAAGGACAGGGCTGCCGGATAAGGGGAAATAAAGTGGCCAAATTTTGCTGTACATCATGTGCTTTTAGCAGGAAGCCACTGCCTCCGGTTTCCGGATGGTGCGATTCTGTTTATTGGTGAAGGACAGGCATGATCCGGTTTCGGTGTTGCGGCAAGGAGTTCATTATTGCGCTCTTTGGGCAGTTTCTGATCTGTTTTTTTCACCGATTCTTCCGTACGGAGTGTCCCTTGTGGTTCTACATTGAGTATGCCGTTCGTTTCGCGAATCCGTTTCAAGGGATCTTCTATGTATTGCCATTCTTCCTGTAATTGTGTGCTTTTGCCTTGGTTCCAGGAGCCTCGGGCATCTTCACCTTGTGACATGTTGAAATAAAGGTTGCTGTATTTCGGTGAAGTCTGGAATACGGCCGGCGGGAAGTTGGGCTGGATGGTTGCCAAAGCAGCTTCAAATTGCTGGTAGTGGGTTACTTCCCGGGTCATCAGAAATACAAGCGTTTCTTTTACCAAGGGGTCGACTGTCAGATCGGCAGTGGCGGAGACATGACTGGCACACCAGGGATTACCGTTACTGTCAGTCAGAGCCGGACTGCCGGGGGCACCAACCAGAAAATGCGGATAGGTGAAAGCCTGATGAATGAGGTTTTCTTTTGCAGCTTTACCGCTCATCATGGTGTGAAGCGGGGTATCTTCCACGACGTCTTTCATTTCTCCACTGACACTTCCCAGCAGCATCTGGATAGTCGCTCCTACGATTTCAAGGTGACCGAATTCTTCGGTGGCAATGTCCATCAACATATCATACTTATCCGGAAAGGGATTGTGACAACTGAAAGCCTGTACAAAATATTGCAGGGCTGATTTCAATTCTCCGTTAGCTCCGCCGAATGCTTCCAGCATTACGCGGGCAAAACGCGGGTCGGGTTCAGAAACCCGCGCGTTAAATTGTAAGTCTTTGACATGGTAAAACATAACTCTTTCATTTCAGATGAATAAATATCTTGTATGTAATGATACGACGAGGACAAGCAGAAGAATGATTTATATTGAATACTAATTGTCTATAACAAAAGTCTTGGTTTTTCGTAATTATTGTTTTTGAAAGAGAATATTTTCAAACAAGAGATAAGATATGTTTGCTTTTGTGTATAAATCGGCAAAAACGGGAGGATTGGAAATGTTAAAATACATCGGGCCTGGTTTATTGGTTACTGTCGGTTTTATTGATCCTGGTAATTGGGCGTCGAATTTGGCGGCAGGGGCAGATTATTGGTTGTGCTCTTTGTTATCATGTTGATATCCAATTATTTAATGAGTTTGATTTATTCCCAGATGGTGCTTAGTGTACAGCTTCCCATTACCATTTTTTACAGGTATACCTTACCTCATCGGAAAAGGTCATGGGTAAATACCGGAATAGCCGTTCCATAAAATGGATGTTGTATTTGCTTGGCGGAATTGTCGCGGGATTGAATGTCTTTTTGTTTTGGAGTATGTGTGAATAAAAAATTTGATATCGGGGAGGATTATATCTTAAAACAGATTGTTTAAAATTTAACCGGAGAAATTTGCAGAAAAATGCTCGGAAAATTTTATTTTTGTTGAAAATTAAACAGCTGTTGTGCAGCTGAATTTTTTTCTGCCCTTTGAGGCGGGATAATAATAAAAAATGTATATATGGTAAGTATTTCTCATATTGTTGAAGATATTGTAAAACATCGGCCTTATTTGTCGGAGTCATTGGCGGCCGGGATTATTAATGTATCCTCTCTGGCGCGTCAGTTGCAGCCGGATGTGGAGAAAGCTTTGAAGAAAGAGGTAAATACCGGGGCAATAGTAATGGCTTTGAATCGTTTGGCTCCTTATTTACAGGTGAGGGAGCAGGTGCAACTGAATAAACTGCTGAGTAATATGGGGGATATCATTCTGAGAAGTAATCTTTGTGATTATACTTTTAAGAATTCTCCGACCTTGTTGGATTGCCACATTGAGGTGCTCAAGAGTCTGGTCAAGAATGATGAGGTCTTTTATACTATGGTACAGGGGGTATTTGAAACAAACCTTGTTGTTAGTGATACGATGGAAATGTTGATTTCCGATTATTTTAAGGATGAAGTGTGCCTGTTCCGTCAGAGCGGTTTGTCTTCTGTGACTTTGAAATTACCGAAAGGTAATAGTATGCAGGCAGGTTTTTATTACACCATTATGAAAGAATTATCTTGGGAGGGAATTAATCTGACAGAGGTAATTTCCTCTACCAATGAATTTACCGTTGTGGTGGATAACACCCTGATTGATAAAACTTTTGTGGTTCTGAAAAATATCGGAAAACGCTGAGAGTGTATGAAATATAAATGAATAACAATATAATAATATAAAATATGTTTGAGAATTTATCGGAAAGACTGGAACGGTCGTTTAAGATATTAAAAGGTCAGGGAAAGATTACCGAGTTGAATGTCGCAGAGACATTGAAAGAAGTACGGCGTTCCCTGTTGGATGCTGACGTGAACTATAGAATTGCGAAGGATTTTACGAACCGGGTGAAAGAAAAAGCATTGGGGATGAACGTGTTGACAGCCGTAAAACCCGGGCAGATGATGGTGAAGATTGTCCATGACGAGCTGGCAGAGCTGATGGGAGGAAAGAATGTGGAGGATGATATCAAAGGTAATCCGGCCATCATCCTGATGTCAGGTTTGCAAGGTTCCGG
>CAJMQA010000370.1 GCA_905215395.1 uncultured bacterium
CTACTTCTTCACCTACATTTTGGTACCAACTGTCGAGAGCATAACCATCCCGGGTGAGACCATTGAAATGAGCGTAGCCGACTTTTGCATAATCTCCAACCAGATCAAAGAAATTTTTAAATTTCTGAATTTGCTTGTTGGCTATGATTGATTCTGTTTTATCGATGTTAATAAACAAATAGTTGATGAAATTATTCTGGGAATCATATAAGGGGATTGCAATCGTATATATATTGATCGTACCTGTATGCCTGGAAGTATAATAACCGTTCAATTTTGAAAAATCATAATCAATGAAAAATTCTGCAATTTCTCTGTTTCTGATTTTGGCTTTTATATTATCCGGGATAAGAGGATTTTGGAAGAGATCGGTTCCTAGTATACTTTCTTTATTAGATATTCCAAATATATCGAGTTCCTTATCGTTGATATCTATTGCTCTTCCGTCTTTATCGTAAAGTTCAATTCCAATGGGCAGATTTTTGTATATATTGCGTAGAATCTGTTCACTTTGATACAAAGCTTCATGTGCAGAAAAAGTTTCGGTCATATCTGAGAACAGAATGATAATTTCATCTTCCTGCGGAGAATAGATTATAGAATGGCAATATTTTTCAACTTTGGATAGGTAAAATTTTTCTCAATAACAATTTTTTCCTTGATAACCTTGACAAATATAGATAAATGGAACTGTAAATCAGATACGGTTTCACTGGCTCGCTTTCCAATCCTGAAATTTTCGCCCTGGTATATAGTTGCAGTCATGTATTATATGTATAAATATATCCCATCAAGAAATATACAAAATAAGTAAATATTATCGATTCCAGTTTTATAAGTTGAAAAAAGAATAAATGAATATCGGGACTTGTTTTTTTATAATTTTGTTCAGGAAAATTTTTTCCGGAACTAAAGTTCAGGATAAGATTGCAAAGAAAATGATATGACTAAAGATAGATTGTTTACTCCTGGTTTTTGCTATATTTTAGCAGCAAACTTTTTGCTGTTTTTTGCCTTTTATCTGCTATTGCCTGTTTTACCTTTTTATCTGAAAGAACAGTTTATGGCAGGCAAATCCATGATTGGCTTTATATTGTCTTGCTATACGATAGCCTGTTTGTGCATCCGCCCTTTTTCGGGTTATCTGTTGGACACTTTTAGCCGGAAACCTTTGTATCTTTTGGCTTATTTTATCTTTACTGTTATTTTTGGCGGATATATGCTGACCGGGGTTTTGCTTTTGTTTATAGCCTTGCGGGTTATTCATGGTCTTGCTTTCGGCATGGTATCGGTTGCCGGTAATACCATTGTCATTGATATACTTCCTTCTTCACGCCGTGGAGAAGGACTGGGATATTACGGGCTTGCTAATAATATTGCTATGAGTTTCGGCCCGATGACTGGTTTGTTTATGCATGGAACTTATTCTTTTGAAACGATTTTCGGATGTTCATTGATGTCAGGAAGTTTAGGGCTGATGATGGCCAGTTTGGTAAAAACTCCCTACAAAGAACCGGTAAAACGTGAACCGGTCTCTTTGGATCGTTTTTTCCTGGTAAAAGGTTTGCCTGCCGGTTTTTCTTTATTGTTGCTTTCTATTCCTTATGGAATGACGACTACTTATGTCGCTATGTATGCAGAGGAAATAGGTATACAGGTCAGCTCGGGCCTATATTTTACATTTATGGCTGTGGGATTGGCTATTTCCCGTATCTTTTCAGGGAAACAGGTTGATAAGGGACGCATTACCTTAGTGATCTCCTGGGGTATGTATCTGGCTTGTGCAAGCTTTTTTGCTTTGGCAGGCTGTAAGCCTCTGATGAATTGGAATGCCGGGGTTACTTCTGCGGTATTTTTAGGAATAGCATTGTTGCAGGGGATAGCTTTTGGTACGATGTTTCCGGCTTTCAATACATTATTTATAAATCTGGGTACGAATAACCAGCGTGGAACAGCTACTTCTACTTATCTGACTAGCTGGGATGTCGGCATAGGAATCGGTTTGATGAGCGGAGGTGTTATTGCACAGGTTTTTGGTGGCTTTGATTATGCTTATCTTTTGGGGGCTTTTCTGACTATTCTTTCAACAGTATTTTTTCTTTGGAAAGTTATACCTCATTTTAATCTGAATAAATTGAGATAACACAATTTTAGAAGATTATCTAATCTTTTTTTCCTCTCTGACGTTTATAAATAAAAATTGGTAAATGGGAGATGAAATGAAGAAAACTTATTCTGACAGATTAGATGCCCAGGAAAGGCGTGATCTGCCGGATTCCGATTTCGGAATTCCGGAAACCTATGAATTTCCTATGCCTGATGCGCCACATGTCCGGGCCGCAGAAGCTTATTTCAGGTATGCGCCTGAAGATAGAAAAAGGGAATTGGCTCATAGGATATTACAGAAAGCAAAGCAATACGGGGTAAGGATCAGTAGTCCGGTTATATTGGAATGGGCAGAAAAATAGCAGAGACGGAAAATGAATTTCAGAGAGCAATATTGGAGGTATTCGTTGGTAACCCTGATCTTATTGTTAGGGATTATCATATTTTTGAATATAACCCCTTTTCTGGGAGGGTTTCTGGGGGCTTCGACCCTTTATGTTTTACTGCGGGGGCAAATGTTTTATCTGACAGAAAAGAAACATTGGCGCTCAAGTTGGGCAGCTCTGGTTATGCTGACAGAGACTTTATTGCTTTTTTTGATCCCGATTTCTTTGATTGTCTGGCTGTTGATCAGCAAAATTCAGGCTGTAAATCTGAATCCGGCAGCCTGGATTGCACCTATTGAACATCTGGTCGGTTTTATTCAGGAGAAAACAGGCTATGATGTGTTGAGTAAGGGCAATATTACAGCTTTGATGTCTGTGTTGCCCAAAGCCGGACAAGTATTGATGGGCAGTATCGGGAGTTTTGGTGTGAATGTATTGGTTTTACTTCTGGTTCTTTATTTTATGTTTGTCGGAGGTCGGAAAATGGAAAGTTATATCAAAGATATTTTGCCTTTTAACCGGCAAAATAAACAGGAAATGTTGCATGAGTTTCATATGGTTATC
>CAJMQA010000371.1 GCA_905215395.1 uncultured bacterium
TTACTTCTGCCGTCTCTTTTCCACAAGAGCATATCAGAATAAACAATAAGGGCAGAATAAATATGGTATTTGTTTTCATGTGCATTTCTTTTAAAATTGAAAGATTCCTGATCAATGGCATTTCATTTTGATCCAATAACGGCTGTCGCTCCGGCTGACAAGGGTGATGTTATTTTTATCATTGGCAGACCAGATGACGGTATATCCTTGCGGATCAGTCATTTTGTTAACGTACCATCCCATCGTATTCCAATACGTGGTTCCGGCAGGATTTCTGGAAATGTATTTGTGATAAATGACATCTTCTCCTTCCGTGGTAACATCAATGGAATAGTATACCCATTCCTCCGTATTAGTATAGATTACAAAATTATGTTGGTTGCCATTCAATGGATAATTTAAAAAAGTGGTCAAATAGGTATTGTTATATGCAATATTAAGAATAGGATCGGTCAATTCCTTCATTTTTTCACTGGCATCAACATAACTTATACGTCCGTTATAAGTTGCATAAAATTTAGCGCTTCCTTTGTAGGGAAAAGGCGGGGTATGGGCCGTAGTCAATTCTCCGGACAATCCTTCTCCTGCATCAGGAATCGACATACTGCCAGTTTCTCCGATTTCTCCCAGTTGCAGATACTGAATCTCGACATTATCGATAAGAACTGCAGGAACAAGTATAATGCGGTCGCCCTCTATTTTGTACTGGCGTTCGGTCACAACGATATTCCGGAGTTTATCCTGATAGGTCAGAGTGACATGCCCTTTAACAGTATTGAATTCGATATACGCTTTCGCTTCCCCTTTCGGACCGGTTAATTCGAGATTTTTAAAATAGGCGTTGGCATTGTTTATAAACTCATTCAGTTTTTCTATCGTGCTGACACTTTTATAAAAAGTTTCCTTTTTGGCGGCATTTGCTTTTGTTACGATGCAGGTCGGACGTTCAAAGGGAGCCCGTGCCGGTTTCAGGAGCACGGTGTCGTTATGTTTGACTTCCAGGGTAAACAGATAATCTCCGCCCAATGTTTGGTATAGTTCTGCCCAGACACATGCTGTTTCAAAAGTTAATTCTGGCAGAACCATACCGCCTACCCTGTACCGGATCTCTTTTTGTAAGTTGGTATATCCGGTGTAATTGGATTGAATATCCATCGTGCCGTTGTCATGAAATTTCATATAAATAGAAGAAATACCACTGTTTTCCGTAGGCTGATATTCTGCAATCCAGCCCTCTTTGGCATCTGTCAATAGTTTTTCATATTGAGCACATATTTCCGGCAGACGAGGTAGATCGCCTGGCATATCTATGTCTTCAAATTCTTTGCATGAGAAACAAAGTAATAAGAAAACCAAAAAAAGTATATTGAGTTTCATCGTTTTGTATTTTATTGGTTGGTGTACACAGTTTGTTCATCCCATCTTTTAGCCAGATAGTTATATAGTTCGTGCAAGTCGATACCCATGTTCTTATAATGGTTGTATACCAGTTTATATTTCCTTTCCAGTTTTGAATTCTGGCTGACAATTTTCAATACTTCTGCTTTGGGAGTAGAGATAATGCCTTCAACATAGGTAGCAAAATCCTCGGCTTCGTTCGACATCCCGTAGTTTCTCCAGAAACCGCGATCCCGGGCTTCCTGTTCGGTGAAAGTGGAATATCTTATATTCACCGCATACAGGCCTGCAGAAACTTCATCGAAACCGTCTGGACGTCCGTATTTTTTATCTATGATATGGGCAAATTCATGATGCATTGTCGGGACGTTGGCTTTTATCCATTGTTTGTTTCCCGTATTGAGATTATTAACGTCGGATAGTAGCATCCGGGACAAAGAGGCCGCTTGACCGGCCGCATTAAAGTCCAGTTCTTCACCATTGGTATAGCTAATCAGACTTCCGACAAGCACGACTTCAATGGGAAGATTGTTCTGACAGAATTCCGGGTTTTGGGAATCGTAAGCTCCGATCCAATAGTCTTGGATATAGTTGATAAAAGGCAAAACCTTTTCAAATAAGGGTGGGGAAGCCTTGGCGCTGGTACTGACATAGCGCCTGTCCCATTTGTAGATGATTTTAGTTTGGTATTGTTTTTTTATACTTAGAATCAGGCTGTCGGTTGAATTGGTGGGTATGGGGTCATCTGCCGGAGCGACATACGGGATGGTCTCTTCCCTGTTACAACCGTTTATTCCCATAAAAAGGCTCAGCAGGCAAATGAATATCGGAAAATATTTTTTTTTCATAGGATCAGATTTTATAGGTTGGGACATTATTGTCTGGGATTGGGCAGCATGCCGAGATTCGAACTTAACTCCAGTTCCGGAATCTGCAATGCATAGCGTAGATCATCCCCTGCCAGAGTATAAGTCCCCGTTTCTATGGTATGTTTGATTTCTATCTGGAAACGCTTACAGTCAAACCAGCGGTAACCCTCGTAACAAAGTTCAACACGCCGTTCGTTTATAATCTTATCCAGCACGGCCTTTTTCTGATCACCCTCTCCGGCAGACAAGGTCTCCAGAGTGATGGGAGTATAGGGATCAAAGCGTTTTTCCCGGATTTTGTTCAACAAACCGATCGCTTTTTCAAAGTCGGGGGCTTTTTTCCGTGTGTACGCTTCTGCAAGGTTCAACATGACTTCTTCCGTGGTGAATAAGGATACGCCCACATAATTGGAACTCTGAAATTTTCGGCAGTGGTAAATAGGGGTTGTATTATAATAAAGGCTGTAGATCAGTTTTCGGTAATCATAGTCCTCATAAGCTGTATTTTGAAATTCATTGGCATAAAATCCGCTAGTGATGTAAGAATTGTATTCCGTAACTTCATTCATGAGTAATATGTTGGTTTTATCCGTTGCACAATAATTATTGGCAAAATCGTCGGGATTTTTTTTGAAATTGATTTCGTTGTAATCGTTGATTAACTCTCTGACCGCTGAATTCAATTCCTGTGACATCTCTCCGTATTTAATGCAATTGGCCCAATCTTCCTTGTATTGGTAGAAACGGCAGAGGAAGGCATAGGCGGAGGCTTTGGTAAAATGGTATT
>CAJMQA010000372.1 GCA_905215395.1 uncultured bacterium
TTGATAAATTTTCATTTGTTACCAGTGGCCGGGCATTATCCGACCGTCATCTGGAACGTTTATGTGAGTACGCCCGGAAGATAAAACAGCAATCGGATCTGCATCTGTGCGCTTCTATGGGCTTATTAAAAAAGACTCAGATGGATAAATTAGTTAAATCCGGTATAACCCGCTACCATTGTAATCTGGAATCTTCACCGCGTTTTTTTCCAACCTTATGCAGTACCCATACAATGGAGGATAAAATAGCAACCATACAAGCTGCCAGGGAAGCCGGACTGGAGATATGCTCCGGTGGGATTATCGGAATGGGGGAAAGTATGGAAGACCGTATTGACCTGGCCTTGACTTTGAGAGACTTACAGGTAAAATCCGTTCCCATTAACGTTTTAAATCCGATACCTGGCACTCCTCTGGAAAAGACATTACCTTTGAACGATAATGAGATTTTGACGACAATAGCGGTTTTCCGCTTTATCCTTCCGGATTCGTACCTGCGTTTTGCCGGAGGCAGAATGTTGATCGCCCATATAGAAACTGAAGCTATCGAAGCCGGTATAAATGCTGCTATAGTGGGCGATTTACTGACCACGGTCGGATCTAAAGTAAAAGAAGACATACAAAAGGTTAAGGATTTAGGATTTAAAATTAACGGTTGATATGATGACAACAGAAAAGTTATTGCAGTACGACCGGGAGCACATCTGGCATCCCTATACTTCTACTATTAATCCTCTGCCTGTTTTTCCTGTCAAACGGGCGGAAGGTGTATACATCGAACTGGAGGACGGAACCCGCCTGATAGATGGTATGTGTTCCTGGTGGTGTGAGGTACACGGGTACAATCATCCGGTATTGAATGCTGCTCTTGAAAGACAAATGAAAGAGATGTCACACATCATGTTCGGAGGTTTCACACATCGTCCGGCTGTAGAGCTAGCGGAGCGGATTCTCTCTATAGCTCCGCAGGGAATAGATAAGATCTTTTTTTGTGATTCGGGGTCTGTGGCTGTAGAGGTGGCAATGAAGATGGCCATACAATACTGGTATGCAAAAGGCCGGGAGGAAAAAAAACATTTTATGACCATTACAAAAGGGTATCATGGGGATACCTGGAATGCAATGTCTGTTTGCGACCCGGTAACCGGTATGCATGGAATCTTTCATGGAATTTTACCCATACAGTATTTTGTCCGCCGGCCGGAATGCCGTTTCGGACAGCCTTGCAAAGTGGAGGATATTGAAGAATTCCGGAAGTGTATTGAAGAGCACCATGCGGATATGGCTGCGGTGATTTTGGAACCTATTGTACAAGGGGCAGGAGGAATGTGGTTTTATTCGGCTGATTACCTGCATCAGGTTCGGGAATTATGTGACCATTATGAGGTTCTCCTGATTTGTGATGAGATTGCTACCGGGTTCGGTCGTACCGGAAAGTTCTGGGCTGTAGAACATGCCGGTATTAGTCCGGATATTATGTGTATCGGGAAAGCCATTACCGGAGGTTATATGAGTTTTGCCGCAACGATGGCTACTGATCAGGTGGCTGGGACCATTTGTTCCCGGGAACCTTATGTATTTATGCATGGTCCCACTTTTATGGGCAATCCGTTGGCTTGTGCTGTGGCTTGTGCCTCTTTTGATTTATTGATGGGTTATGATCTGAAAGAAAGAATCGGGAGAATAGAAAAACAGTTGCAAGAGGAACTCAGTCCGGCAGCTTCGTTTGAAAATGTTGCCGATGTCAGAGTGTTGGGTGCTATCGGGGTAATAGAGATGAAAGAAGAGGTCAATATGGCTGTTTTGCAAGCTGCATTTGTCCGGGAGGGGATTTGGGTCCGTCCATTTGGTAAACTGGTATACATTATGCCTCCTTTTATCATAAAACCGGAGGAACTGAGTCGTTTAACCCGGGGATTATTAAAAGTAATTGCTTTGTAATTTCTGATTATGAATAAAGAGCGTTATATAAAAAAACTGGAAACAATCCGGGAGGCTGGAAATTACCGTTATCTGAGAGATATCGAACACAACGGTTTTCTGATTCATGATGATGGGCGTGAAATGCTGAACCTGTCTTCCAATGATTATCTGGGATTATCATCCAATCCCCGCCTGATCGAGGAATTCCGTGCAGAAACCGATGTAATGGCGTTGCCATACAGTGCCGTATCGTCCAGACTTTTATCCGGAAATCATCAATATTATAAAATGCTGGAGGATGATCTGGCTGATTGGTACGACAAAGAAGCGGCGCTTGTCTTTAACTCTGGGTATCATGCCAATATCGGTATACTTCCGGCTTTGAGCAATAAGCGGGATTTGATTGTTGCTGATAAACTTGTTCATGCTAGTATAATCGATGGTTTACGGTTGAGTGAGGCTCAGATGCTCCGATACAAACATCTGGATTATGAACATTTGCGTAGTATATTGTATCAGCATAGAGAAGAGTATGAGAATGTTTTTATAGTGACAGAGTCCATTTTCAGTATGGATGGGGACATTGCTGATTTGCAACAGTTGTGTGAAATAAAAAAAGAATTCGATGCCTTTCTGTATGTAGATGAAGCCCATGCGATCGGTGTCAGGGGAACTAATGGTTTAGGTTGTTGCGAGGAACAAGCTTGTACAGAGGATATTGAATTTATTGTAGGTACCTTTGGAAAAGCCTTTGCTTCCATGGGAGCTTTTGTAGTTTGTGAGCAGATATTCCGGGATTTCCTGATCAATATACAGAGAAGCCTGATTTTTACGACTGCATTACCTCCGGTAAATGTAGCCTGGACCCGTTTTATTCTAAACCGTATGCCGGAATTTTATGATCTGAGAAATAAACTGGCAGAGATGTCGGAAGCACTTCGGGGGGTATTGGAGAAAAAAGGGTTTGAAACCCGTGGGAAGTCGCATATAGTTCCTATGGTATGCGGTTCGAATGAAAGTAGTCTGGAAATGTCTGAATTGTTCCGGGACAATGGCTTTTTTGTATTACCTGTCAGGTATCCGACCGTTCCGAAAAATGAGGC
>CAJMQA010000373.1 GCA_905215395.1 uncultured bacterium
CTGAACAATGCCGAGGATGGTCCGGTATACGTTAGTCAGCGTATTCCAAACCCGGCAGAGTGGTATTCAGATACCCTTCAACTAAAGGACGGAAAATTGGTTTTTACCGGAAAAGTAGATTATCCCCGTATGGTTACCTTTGTTTTCCGGAAAGGAGATAATGATTTCCATGGGGCTGTGAGTCTGTTTCTGGATAACAGTCGGATAGAAATCACCGGAGATTTTGATAGTCTGCAAAAGGTAACTATTCAGGGAGGGAAAAGCCAGAAAGAATTTATGGATATTGAAAAAAACGGACGGAAAGTTTTCAGGAAATATAAACAGTTGTCCTATGACCGGGGGCAGGCTTTTAAAAACGATAGAGTGTTGTATGATTCCCTGAACCTGCTGTGCCAGGAGGCTTTTCAGGAAGTGTTCGATTACCTTACCACCTTGCCCGGATATGCGACCAGTGAAGTTGCTGCCTATTATGTCAGTGAATATTTCAATACCAGTGATATGGAAAAATTTGAAAAGGCTTTGGATGGATTTGATACTTCTATGGCCGGAAATGCCTATATTAAGACGAGCCGTGAAAAACTGGAAGCAGAGAAGAAAGTGCAATCGGGGAGTATGGCTTATGATTTTACTTTACAGGATATTCAGGGAAAAGAATATAAACTGTCGGACTTCAGGGGAAAATATGTATTGTTGGAGTTCAGTGCTTCCTGGTGTGGATGGTGTAAGCTGGAGGTACCTTATCTAAAAACGGTGTATGGAAATACCAGAGGTAAGGATTTCGAAATGTTTACCATAAATCTGGATGATAGTCGGGAGAAATGGGAAGAGGATGTAAAAAAAGAAAATTTGCCCTGGCCGGTGCTTTCCGATCTGCAGGCTTTTAAGGGACCGGTGGCAGAAAATTACAATGTGAGTGGTATTCCTATGATATATCTGATCGGCCGGGATGGGAAAATTCTGGAAAAAGGATTAAGACGGGAGGCTATGATTGAGTATATCAACGGATTATTTCAGTAATCATATGGCTATGGGCAGGTATGTTATATTATATTTCCTTGTAATCTGTTTTAGCGGCTGTGCAAGCCAGGAGCCGGGGAGTTTTACAATTTCCGGTGAAATGAAAGGACTGGAAGATGGAATGGTGAGATTATATACTTATCCTCCTTCCAATTTGTTACTGGATAGTTGTGAAGTAAAGGATGGCAAATATTCTCTCAGGGGTAAGCTGGAAAATTCGCAGTTGGCTATGTTGATTTTTGATATCAATCCCGAAAAATACAGAACCTTTGTTCCGATGGTTCGGATTTTTCTGGAACCTTCGGATATCCGGATATACCATGAATTTGAGGATCCTAAAAAGAGTCAGAAAATAGAGGGGAGTCTGTTGAATGACCGTCTGATGATTTGTGAGGCTCACATCAAGAGTTTGCCGGAATTCAAGAGGGCCGGAGAGCTGAACGACCAGATCCAGCTGGCCTTCCATAAAGCGGATATGGTGGCTGTACGTAGTATGAGCCAGGTGCGGGACTCTCTGTATGGAGTGTTGATTGATGAGTTGTTCCGGTTTGAGAAGGATGCGGATAAAAGTGAGGTAGTTGCCTGTCTGGCAAGTCAATATGCTTCTCCTTTATCGGCAGAGGAGGTTCAAAAGGTTACCGAACGTTTTGATCCGGTTTTCCGCTCTTCCTATTATGTGGCACAAATGGCAGAATATGCTTCTAAGGAACAGGAATTGACGGTTGGAAAACTTTTACCTGATTTTCAGGTGAAAGATAAGGATGGAAAGATATATACTCTGGCAGATTTCCGTGGGAAATATCTGTTTTTGGAATTCAGTGCTTCCTGGTGCGGATGGTGTAAAAAGGAGACCCCTTACATTCGTAAGGCTTATGCAGCTTTGAAAGATAAGAATATTGCTTTTGTAACGATGATGATGGATACGGAACGGGAACAATGGTTGGGTGATATGGAAAAAGGAGAGATTGAATGGTGGTGTTTCAGTGATTTGCTGGGTATGAAAAAGAGCCCGATGGTTAAGGCCTATAATCTGAGAGGTTTGCCTGATTCATTTGTTATTGACCCGGAAGGGTATATTATCCGGAGGGATCTGAGGGGAAATGAGGTGTTGGATTATTTAAGTTCTGTGGTAAATTAACTAAAATGATCCCCAAAAGTCAGGAAAGGCTTTTGGGGATTTGTTTAGCAAATGGGTTATGCTTTATTTTATTTCAAGGTCGGCAATTTCAGGATTGTGGTCAGATAAATATAGATCATCACCGATTTTAGAGTAAGGAATATCCGTGGTTAGTACCCGTATTTGCGGAGTAACGAAAATAAAATCAATCTTTTCGCGTTTTTCAGGGGAAACTTTACCGAAATCATGGAATGTATAACTGACTCCAGTGCGTTTTTCGGCTATTTTGTAAGCATCTTTCAGCACAAATTCATTGGTAGTAATGGTTTGATAAGCTTCCCATTGTTCAGATACATTGAAATCGCCTGTAAGGATAGCCGGGGTATCTCCGGCAATTTCTTTGATCTTGCTGATAATAAGCAGCGCACTGTGACGCCGGGCTTCTGTTCCGACATGGTCAAAGTGGGTATTGACCACCAGGAAGACCTTGCCCCTGCTTTTCTCCTGAAGTTTAGCCCAGGTGGCAATACGGGTACAGGCGGCATCCCAGCCTTTCAGTCCTGCACTGTCGGGATATTCGGATAACCAGAAAGTGCCTTCGTCTGATAAAGTGAATTTATCTGTTTTGAAAAAGACCGGGGCATATTCTCCGGCTGTTTTTCCGTCGTCGCGTCCGACACCTACGAATGAGTATTCCGGAAGGTCTGCCTGCAGATCCTGAAGTTGATTATGTAAAACTTCCTGCATATTGATAATTTCCGGATTGGTTTTCCGGATAAAGGTATAAATACTGTCTTTCCGGTATTTCCAGTTGTTCAGGCTATCTTCGGGATTATCATAGCGGATATTGAAGGTAGCCAGGCGTAGCTGTGGTGCAGATGGTTT
>CAJMQA010000374.1 GCA_905215395.1 uncultured bacterium
CTTCCGGATCTTCCCAAATGGATTTTCCCATTCGCGACTGGGTTTCTTCATACATAAACATCCGGGGCTGCCCGTTGCCTTTCCGGATTCCTCCGTAAGCCGACACCATATCCACCACAGCAGCCCCAAGAATGGCACAACGGAAAAGGGAAGTCTGTCCCACCAGATAAGCGCCCTGGCAACCGGACCAGCTATGTCCCTGTAAGGCTATTCTTTGCGGATCAGCAATTCCTGCCCGAATCAGCATTTCTGTTCCACTGACGACAGCATCATAACTACTCTGTCCGGGCTCTCCGACCCTGAAATGCACATCCGGCATAAACACCACATACCCGCGGCTGACACAGGTGGGAATATCCAACATCCCCCGGCTCAGAGAAGGAATAAAATAGGTATGCAGGGCATCCGTATGAGTTTCGTAAAACTGTACCAATACAGGCCAGGTTCTGGTAGAATCGTAATTCTCCGGCAGATAAAGTACCCCCCGGTTTATTTTCCCATCCGCTCTCGTCCATTTCACCATCCGGTTTTTTCCCCAGGCATATTGTTTTTGCTGCGGATTAGCCTCTGTCAATCGTCGCGGATGCCTGAAACTGGCAGCAGAAAACCAAAAATCCCGGAACTCGCGGAAACTTTCCTGCGTCCACAAATAATAACGGCCATCTTCCGAAGAAGCATACATCCGGATAGCATAGGGACCACTCATTTTTTTCTTCAGATTCCCGGAAGGTTGTAATCCCCATATACCCTGATCACCCGAATTTTCATCCACACCTTTCAGTAATAACTCTTTCTGTATGTCTAACCATTCAGAAGGTACCCGGTCTTTCAGCAACCGGAAAACCAGATGGTTTTTACGTCCGTATCCTCCGGTCAGCATCCGCGGTATCTCCTGTTCAGTAAGAGGCAATTCCCACAAATCATACCGATCGTACACCACCGGATTGCCGGCAGGCGTCCAACCGGCCAGTCCATAAGGATTTGCCGGACAAGGTTGGTCGTGCATTTCATTAAAAACAGGATATCCCACATCCAGAACGGCCAACTTTCCGGTCCGGGGATCAAAAAGGCACCAGTGTTTCCCTTCACTGTCATACAACAAAGCCGCATTTCCGTCCGGACTCCAAAGTGGCCGCCATATCGTAGAAGAGAGGATCAAACGTCTCCGTCCATTGATCAGATTGACAGCATAGACATCCGTATAATCACTGTTTTTCCAGTCTGCACTTTTCCAATAAGGTTGTTTGTCCAAAGCTAAAGCAACAGTATCATCACTTCCGGGAGGTAAAATCAAAGCATCAAAACCTGCCGGCAAAATCTCTACAGGATGCCGGCTGTCAAACCGAAGAATATATTGCGGCAGATTTCTCTTGTACTTACAATGGTTTTTACGCTGCCTGCTTTGTACAATCTCATCGTCCCATTTCCATAACTCCAGCTCAAAAGAAGGCTTTCCTTCTTTTTTATTTTCCGCAATCCGGTCTGCTACCTCCGGAACAGCCTCAATAATAGCGTAAGCCCGATGAGCCGGAAGCTGTAACCGGTTTATTGCCCATCTGCACCCCACCGGAGGTTGGTAATCATTCAGATTACACAAGATATGGCAGCTGTCATTTTGAAGCGAAAAACCATAAATCAAAGAATCATCCACCTGAAAAGTTCCGCCGGTACTACCAGCTTCCAAACGAAAACTTTCAGGTGCATTTCCAATACCATCCTCTCCGAATACTGCTATCGTTTGTAATTTCCCTCCCAGGCGCCCGTAACACAAGACTTTCTGATTCCCTTCTTTCCGGAGACACACCAGAGATCGCCCCCCCTCATACAACCGGTAAGTTCCTATACCTTCCAAAGTCACCGTATCCTGTTTACCTGCATACAGATATCTCAATTTGGAAAATCCTTTCATCCCAGTCTCTTGGGTATAAGGTTCAAGCCATATCATCAAATTTGTCTCCGGATAAACATTCACTTCCCGGTCCAGAAAATGATATTTCTCCCGGCTCAGATCGAATAATATTACAGAATCTTGTTTTTCCGGATCCGGAGCAGACTTCCGGAACATGAGCCAACGCCCGTGATCAAAAAATTGAAAACTTTCAGCATTTTCAAAAACATATTCTTTTCCGGTAAATGTATTCCGAAGCCGACAAGGAGCCGGTTCCCGTTTTTCGTTTCCTGGTTCAAAAAGTGAAACCCGGTAAAGAAACCATTTCCCGTCAGCTGAAAGTTGTGGATTTTCTATCCTTTTCCAGCTATTATAAGCAATGGTATCCACAATTTGCAACTGCCCCTTTACTCCTCCGGAAATCAGTATTCCCAGACAGAACCATACAATACATCCGACTTTCATTTATTTTATTGTTTTTGATATTCCTGCATATCCACCCAACCTTCGCTCCTCACATCATTCAATAAATAACGGGCAAAATGATCCCACATCTTTTTTTCAAAATACGCTTTATCTTTTCCGGAATAACCGTGATCTGCTCCGGGCAGAATTACCAATTCGAATTTCTTCCCGGCCTGAATCAAGGCATTAGCCAATTTCAGGGTATGTGCAGGATGAACCTGCCGGTCCATATCTCCGGTAACCAACATCAAATGCCCTTTCAGCCGGGAGGCTAACTCCATATTGGTAGCCACTCTTACCCGATACTCCATAGTCTCCTCCGCTTTGCCATTCTGATCTTTCCCTTTTTTCCGGATTTCCTGCACTCCGCTATGTATTTCAACCCAACCTTTATTATACATATAATTATCATGATTCCCAGCACAGGCCACTCCCGCCTTATAAAATTCCGGATAGACCAACAACGCTGAGGCTGCCATAAACCCTCCTCCGGAATGTCCGAAAATCCCAACTCTGGACAAATCTATAAAAGAGAACCGATTCCCCAGCTGTTCCAAAGCAGCCTTATCATCCAGAATAGCATGATCCCGGAAATTTCCATAACCAAAACTCAAATATTTCTTCCCC
>CAJMQA010000375.1 GCA_905215395.1 uncultured bacterium
GTATTTGGCAGTGACAACGTCTTTGGTCGGGGATTTGATATTGAACCAAACCTGATACGGGGAATTGATCTCTCCTTCGGGGGCATCTATACCGGTGACTATGATTTCCGGAGCCGGTTTCGTAGGTTCTGCTGTGGTAAAATCCATTATGTCGATACAATTTACAGTTCCTTCCGGATTGGTTTTTCCGACAATAATCAATTTATATTGCATACCTGTTTGCAGGGGAGAAACAGTCAGTTTTGTGGGTTCTGAGGCAAAGTAACTGTTTTTAGTGATCCAGCAAACGGCGCCGTCTTCGCCCAATTCATCGATAAGAAATTCCCAGCTGGCTGCATCCATTTGATTGTAGGCAAAAGCTTCGACCTCCTCATCCGGGGTGAGGTTAAATTCAACGGTACGGGAAGTTCGTTTCGTGATTTCGATTTTTACATGGGCATCCGGATTTAATGTCGGTGCTTTGCAGTTGGTAAACTGGACGTCATGTACTCCTAGCCAGCATTCATCTTCTGTCGGTCGTCTCGATTCCTCTAGCGGGCCGGGGCCGGGAGCATAACCCATGTATTTGTCGTAATCGAAATTAGCTTTCCAGATAGTTTCGCCTGTCGGTGATATTTCGGAAACCATTTCGCCGACAATTACCGTCAGGGCTTCTCCGGGAGCAAAAGGATGAAAAGATTCACCGGTTTCCGGATCTGTCATTTCGGTAAAGGTGATGGTTTCGGATTTATCGACCATGCCGACGGGAGTGTCTATGAAAGTGGCATCCACATAATTATATTGTTGTTTAAAGGCAATGTAATTTTCACGTGGTAAGATGCCGTATCCGATCCTCTTTCCTTCCGGTACTTCAATGTGGAAGGAGACCCCGTAATAAAGGTGATCGGTAATGGTCAGCAAATCCTTATAGTTTGTAGTTTTAAACTTCTGTGTGAAGATTTTTTCTCCGAATCCTTTGTCGGATTTGGTAGCCAAATGGACCAGATATTCAGTATTTCCTTCCAGACCGGTAATGGTGATGATGTTTTCACCCTGTTTTAGTGTGTCGGTAGTTCCGGTACCGAAGAGAATGGCTGCCGTAGGAACGGTGGCATTCAGATTGGTTGTTACCTGGTAGGCATATGATTGCATACCGTTGTTCATCAATTTCAGTTCTACCGTGTTGGTTCCGATTGTTCCGGTTTCCAATGTTAATTCCGGACCTGGAGGAACAGGAGGTGTTGTTTCGTCTTTTTTACAAGCTGCCAGTACACTTGCTGCCAGCACGAAGAAAATCAGATAGTTGATTAGTTTTTTCATAATACTTGGTTTAATAATTAGTGATTTTGAATTGCATTTATACTTAATTGATTCCAAAACCCAGAGTCAGTTGCCAGGTGCCTTTCAGAGGCGATCCGGCGGGGGTAATCCAATAGGCAAAATCTGCATTTACTCCTTTAAATTCTACGCCTGCTCCGGCAGTGGCATAATTACCGCTGTTTTTGACTTTGTCTCCGCCGTGGTAACCTGCACGGAGAAAGTAGTGCCGGAAAAAATTGTATTCTGCTCCGATTCCCCAGACAAAGGATTGTGTGTCGGAGAGTATTTCCGTGTATCCGAGTTCCAGATTAACGGTGAGTACCTGTCTTTCTGAGAAAGGATAACAGGCTGCTGTTCCGAGGTTCAGGTAAACCGGAAGATCATAGGAGGTGGTCAGATATTTGACCTTATTACCAATGTGATTGACCGATAGACCTGCACTCCAGAAAGAACCGGATTTACTGGTACAGAGGATATTGCGGTAAGTGGCGCTGAGGTCGGCGGCAAATGCAGAAGCCGTTTTTGCTCCACCGGAATGGCCCATATTGGAACGGATGTAGTGCAAACCTATGCCTAGGGAAAAATGATTTCCCAACCGGTAGGCATATCCCAGATCCAGGGTCCACTCTTTCGGAGTAAAGTCACCGGTAGGAGTGCCGTTTCCGTCTGTCACCGGGAATTTTCCATGGGTGAAATGCCGGGCTCCGATTAAGAGCGTTTGTCTGGTATTCAGATGCAGGTAGATTGCGGCTGTATTCAGATAACTCCCGGATAGCAGATTGCGGTTCCAGGGGGTATAGGAATAACCGAAGCGGGCTTTTCCTTCCGAAAAAACGGCAGAGGAAGCGTTCCGGAAAACGGCGAACGGGTTGCCGGGCAGTACACTTCCTGTACTTCCCATGCCTGTGGTGCGGGCATCCGTAGGAAAATTCAGGAAAGGAACCGCAGCTGCCTGTTCCTGAGCTTTCAGGCTCAGGAAAGGCAACAACAAAATATAAATGATAGGGATAGTTCTGAAACTCATAGTTATAATTTTACAATATTGCGGGTTTGTTCTTTGCCATCGAAAATGAGTTTGAGGATATAACTGCCTCCGCTTAATTTACTGAGGTCGATCCGGGCCGGGCTGTCTTTTTTTACCCGGATGTTCTCCGATAATACCCGGGCTCCGTTGCGAGCGTATATCTGTACGGAGGCGGTTCCCTCTTTTTCCGTTTCCAGCAGGATGTTCAGGTGGTCGGTCACCGGATTTGGGTATACTTTCAGACCTGAGGCGGGAGAGTCGCTACCACCGCTCTGACTGCTGCCTACCGTCACTGTAAAATTGATGCCTGCTGTTTTTCCGTACGGATCTCTGGCTGTGATGACTGCTTCCGTTTGTCCTGTTTTCAAAGCTTTGATTTCTAAGGTGTTGCCTTCTATTTTTGCCGAGACAATACCGGCAGTTCCGAAAACGGCAGAGTAAGTGAGTTCGTCCTGATCCGGATCGTTGAAGTATTGTAGTAAATCCAGACTTTGGGAATCTCCTGTCTTCGGCAGTTTTACAGTATCCGGATTTTTTACCGTTTCCGGGGGACGGTTGTCTGCTACGGTGTAGATCAGAGTCTGTGTGACACTGCCTCCGTCTTCATCAGTAACGGTCAGTGAAGC
>CAJMQA010000376.1 GCA_905215395.1 uncultured bacterium
GGACAGGTAACAGATGGGTATGATATCCCAAAAGAGCTTTGGTAAGTACTGGAATATCAGTTTCGATATCACTTTTTTCGTTTGTATTTGTTTTCAGGCATTGTCCGTTTTTCAGTGTATAAATACCATTGTTGCCGGATAAAAGGGGGTCATTTAATTTTAACACCAGAGAAAGCCGGGGATTGTTCCGGGCATATTGTTGTAACATTTGACCGGCATGGATCACCCTTGCCATTCCCAGTCGCCGGCTACCGGAACCGCTCACCGGGAGTTTGCAATTGACTGTATGGGTGTTCCAGATTTTTGAAAAGGCATTTAAAAGGGCATTTTTCTCTGTTGTACTGTCATATAGTATTTCATTTACAATTATTTTGCCGGCATGGGGAAAAGCGAACGCTATCCCGCTAGGTTCCAGGGGATGATCTGTATATGTGACTGCAAGTCTGCCCTGAGACATATAAAGTTCTTGTACGATAGTCAGGAAATCATCTTCCGTATGCTGGATACAACAGGGACGTTCCAGTAATTTCCGGTTGAAGTAATTGTAAAAGCCGGAGATGCTTTGCTGCTCATAGGTTTCCGGGATATACACCCGGAGATTGGCGGGAATTTCATCCATATGCGGGAGGATGGAAGACAGAGTATATTCAAAGACTGTAGCATAGCCTTGATTTGCATAATAGTCGAATAGCCAGTCTTCGGCTGGAATCAGGGTGGAAATGGCTATTCCCCGTTTGTACATTTCCTGGAAGGCTGTTTTCAGGAGCATGGTCATGATGCCCCGGTTCCGGGCTTCCTGTAAGGTGCAGGCTCCGGATATATATGACGTTTGCAGGATGGTATTTTCCCAACTCATGGGATAGGGGAGCATCTGCAATGCGGAAAGTGCTTTTCCGTTTTCTTCGTAAACCAGAGAATTATTATCGCTGTATTTCTGTTTGAAATAAAAGCGGATAAAGTCTTCAGTGTCTTCAAAACACCGGCGCCATAATTCCATTACTTGCTGTTGCTTTTCCATAATCCGGATTGATTTTTTACTTTTTTTTCCAGGCCTTTGTTTTTTCCAATAGTGTTACCGGATGATAAGATAGTTTTGCTTGCCGGAGTCCCGGAATACCCAGATCTTCTTCCCGGTTTAAATATAGATACTGATCCGGAAGTTGTGAGGCGAACATCTGATTGATGGCACTGTATATTCCGTCGACAGTAATATCTGCTTTTTCATAATGTACGCCGAAAGTATTATGGTTGATGGGGGCTCCGAAGGTGAAAGCGACAATTCTGTCATGATCGTGAATGACTCCCCCCGACAGGCCCAGTTCTTTGAAATGGTGTAAGGCATAAGTCAGAGCTCTGCGCTCATTCCGGATGTTTTCATTCTCAATATATCCGTGTTTTAAACACCATTCCGATTCAAATTGCAGACATTCCGGGATAAGTTTGGGGGTTAAGGGTTCATAAGAGAAGTGATATTCCTTTTTGAATTTATTGAAATGGTTACGTTTGGGCTGATAATTTTTTCCTTTGAGTTCTACCAGGTCCCGGTGATTGTATATATAGTCGAAATAGTCCCTGTCACTGGTATACTCAAAAATTGTCGGATAAGCCTGCTCCAATATATTTTGAATTTTGGGG
Source organism: uncultured bacterium (assembly GCA_905215395.1). Lineage (GTDB taxonomy): Bacteria > Bacteroidota > Bacteroidia > Bacteroidales > Marinifilaceae > Odoribacter. Next base: position 1,636 of record CAJMQA010000376.1, read on the forward strand.
CTAATTCCTTTTAAACATAACACTTCCCGGTCGTTTCGGGCACATTTATCCAGTTCTTCAATAACAGCAATCAGGTTTCCTGAGCCCAAAGGCATGAAATATTCATGTGTGCCTTCCGGAGTAGTAAAACGGATGATCAGTTGCTCCTGAATGATAGCATAGCTGGAAGCTGTTAAAAAATGCCAGCTGCATAAATTAGCAAATGAAAGGTCGCAATCCTGTTCTTCTGAGGGTAAAATATATGAAACAATAACTTCTTTATCTTCTATAGAAATGGGTTTAAACTCTATCATAAGACATATAAATTTATCGTGCGAAATTATGTTATTTTTGATATGAATAGTCCATCTGTCCGGATTTTTTATATGCAAACGAATTCAGGGATAGAAAAGTTTGCAATAAAAGATAAGAATTAACAATTATAATGCAGATTGGCGGATCAGAATAAAGATCCGCCAATCTGCATGAGTAAAAGAAAAGTTTAAATACGGGTGATTTGTCCCTTTAGATCAATTTTGATGTTTACTTCCTGTGTACCTTTTTCGAGTTCGAAAAGGTAATAATCTCCGGCAGGTGTTTCATATTTTTCAATGTCGTCGATATAAAAATCTTTGTATTCAGAACCGGCAAGAGTTTGTATTACAGTTGGTTCCACTTCATTTTCCCGGACATCGTAGTGGGTATTCAGCCATTCTTGTTTGTTGTTGAATACCACTTCTTTACTCCGGTTGACGTGAATGATATCCACCTCTGTTAGTCCGTGTTCTATCTCGGTTTCGATGATGCGGGCACCGGGATACCGGGTGTTGATAAAATCCGTAATGGCAGAAGGCAATGGCTGGGTAGGCAGCAACTGATCCTCGTAATCGTCATTATCTGTATCCGGAATGGCTTTGATCAGAATACCATCTTCAGAATAATACAAATCATATTCCTCCCGCCCGTTCTTTACTTCGATGACGTAGACTTTTTCTGTGTCCGGTCGTTCCAGACAGTCGATATCATCGGTTGCCCAATTTGCATACTCACTGTTTTTTAAAGCCGTGCGTACAGCTTCCGGTAGTGCTTCGAGAGAGCGTAGTTCTGTTTCTGTCATATACCATTGACCATTGTTATCGAACCAGGCTGAGGTTTTGTACTGGTCATAGACGAAATCTGCAACCATGTATGTGTTTTTCTTTTCCCATTTTACCTGTGAAGCTGTCGGGAATTTCTCCGTAAAAGCTTTGGTAACCGTTTCATTCGGGAGTATGGAGTCGTTATCCTTATCGCAGGATGTCAGGCAAAGTATGCCAATAATCAGGGGTAAT
>CAJMQA010000377.1 GCA_905215395.1 uncultured bacterium
ATCCCGCAAAGCCACGACATTATCATTATATTCTCAGAGATATTCCACTCCCAGCTTTTCAGCTGCATAAATCTCCACCGAATCGATATAATTGCGGTTCCAGAGAGATTCGAAAATCTGATTGGCAAACCTCAGGACGAGAATATTCTGGACAGTCTCTTTTCCTAAAAAATGGTCGATCCGGTAGATATCCTCCTCGTCAAAGATCGAACACAACTGGCTGTTTAAAGCTTTTGCCGTTTCCAGATTACTCCCGAAAGGTTTTTCCACAATAATACGTCTCCAACCTCCCTCTTCAATGCCTCTGTTCAATTCATTTTCTTTCAGTGCTGTGGCAATGATTTCATATTTTTGGGGAGGAGTCGCCAGGTAATAAATGATGTGATCCGGAATCTTCCATTCTTCCCGTAAGGAACTGATTTTTTCTTTCAGTAAATGATATTCCGCAGCTTTATCCGAATCAAAGCCCAGGTAATACACCCGTTTTAAGAACTGATCCAACTGTTTTAATTCCGGATGTTGATTTTTCAAAAAAGTCTTCAGATTTTCTTTCTGTTCTTCCCGGAACTCCTCATCTGAAAAAACAGTGCGGGCGGCCCCCAGAATCACAAAATTCTCAGGCAACATATCCCGGGTAAATAATTCAAATAAAGAAGGCAGTAATTTCCGCTTCGTCAAATCTCCCGAAGCACCGAAAATCACCAATATCTGACCGTCTGGCTTTATCATAAGTATTTTCAATTATTACATTAAACATTATAAGTTCCTGAAGTATTTCCGCCGGTTGCATTCCAATCGGTATGGAAAAACTCACCCCTGCGGGCATCTGTCCGCTCATAGGTATGCGCGCCGAAATAATCGCGTTGGGCTTGTATCAGATTGGCAGACGAATGCAAAGTGGTCAATCCGTCGAAATAAGTCAAAGCCGCCCCCATGCATGGAACCGGAATTCCGGAAATCAGACAGGACGCAGTCATCTTTCTCCAGGCTGGCAAAGCTTCCAGAATCCTGTTCCGGAAAAAATCGTCAAACAACAAATTCTCCAGACCGGGTAAAACCTCGTAAGCCCGGGTGATCTGTTCCAGAAAAATGGAACGGATAATACATCCTTCCCGCCATATTTTAGCCAGCATTCCATAATCAAGGTTCCAGCCATAATGTACCGACGCCTTTTGTAACAAAGAAAATCCCTGTGCATAAGAGATCAGTTTAGAAGCATAAAGCGCATGCCGGAGAGCATCAGCAGAGTTCTCACGCTCCTTGTGGTCTCCATAGTTTCCCGAACGATATAAGTCTGCAGCTCTTTGGCGCTCATCCGGCATCGCCGACAAAAAACGGGCATGTACAGCCTCTGTTATCAAGGTCAGGGGATCTCCTTCCTCCAGCGCCGCCTCGGCTGTCCATTTTCCGGTGCCCTTCTGTCCGGCGACATCCAGGATGTGATCGAGCAGATATCCTCCTCCCGTATCTTTCACCCGGCAAATATCTGCTGTGATTTCTATGAGGTAGCTGTTCAGTTCGCCTCTATTCCATTCATCAAAGATTCCGGCAATCTCATCGTTCTCCAATTGCCAGTAATGTTTCAGGATGTAGTAGCTCTCTGCGATCAGCTGCATATCTCCATATTCAATACCATTGTGCACCATTTTTACATAATGCCCTGCACCCCCCGAACCGATCCATTGGCAACAAGGAGTACCGTCATCCAGTTTCGCAGCCACAGCCTGCAACAGATCCCTGACCAGAGGCCAGGCTCCGGCTGAACCACCCGGCATAATAGAAGGCCCGGTCAAAGCCCCGATTTCCCCACCTGAAATACCTGTTCCTACAAAGTAGATCCCATGACTTTCCAGTTCCTTCACGCGACGTTCCGTGTCGTGAAAATCCGAATTCCCTCCGTCAATGATCACATCCCCCGGTTCCAGATAAGGAACCAGCTCCTGCACCATTTCATCCACAGGTGCTCCAGCCCGGATCATCATCATTACCTTTCGCGGACGTTTCAGGGAAGCCACCAATTCAGCCATGGAATAAGTAGCAATAAACTTTTTTCCGGCTCCACGCCCTCTCATAAAACGATCGACAACATTTTCCTTTCCGGGATGCAGCCGATTATATATCGATACAGTAAAACCCTTGCTTTCAAAATTTAAAGCCAGGTTTTCTCCCATAACAGCCAAACCAATTAAACCAATATCAGAAGTGTGCATATAAAAATTATTTATAAGTTTATTCTCAAAATCAATATGTTTTTTATAAAAATATCATTTTTTATAAAGAAAACTTATGATTTTTTCCTAAAAAATTTCTTAAAAATTTTATTCATACAAAATATACTACTTTTCTACGTTTTACCCACGCTCAAAGTTCATAGATTTAGACATTCCTTAAACCGCCCAGAATTTGAAATAGCAATCATGTCAATATCCGGATAAAATGTCAGATCATATGACAATTTAGACAAATCCGCATCGAAGCTAAGCTTCAATGCGGATTTGTCACAAAATCTTTTATATTTATATAAATCACTTATTGGTAAAAACGATATGGTCGTCTTTCACATCTATGAGAATCTGATTGTCTTTCGTGATTTTCTCTGCTAGAATCTGTTTGGACAGATCGTTCAGCAAATATCTTTGAATCACCCGTTTTACCGGACGTGCTCCAAACTGAGGATCATATCCTTCCTGTGCTATCCATTCCACAGCCTTATCTGTTACCTCAATTGTAATACTGTTGTTTGCCAGCATTTTTTGCAAAGATTTAGTCTGTAAACGTACAATATCCACAATTTCATCCTTTTGCAAAGGCGTAAACATAATTACCTCATCAATACGGTTCAAGAACTCCGGACGTATAGTCTGCTTCAATAATTCGTACACCTCATTATTCGTAGCCTCCAGCACCTGATCCCG
>CAJMQA010000378.1 GCA_905215395.1 uncultured bacterium
GGAGTCCTTGGCGGTGGAGTCAATACATTAGGACCGTATTTCATACGACTGTTTTCTGCTTCTGCATCGCTCAAACCTGAATAGTGTTTGGTTTCCATACTTCAAATATGTATATTTTAGATTGTCAAAATTAGTGATTTTAGTAGCATGGTGTTGTTTAATTTCTCCTTATTTTCTGCGATTATACGGACTTTAAATCCTGTATATACACAAAACAGAACGTGCAATCCGATGGTGGCAGTTACAGACAAATGAAAAATTTATTTTTTCAGGATAATAAAAAAGAGAAAAGATATCCGATTTATCCGATATAGCGTGTAAAGTAATTTTACGGTTCCGGGAAGTTTGTCGAAAAAGACAATTGTCATCTTCCTGGTTATCTATAATTTCATGGAGATTTTCTTCGGCCTGAACCAGATGAACGTTTCTGTAACCGACGTCTTCGTACTTCGTTAATTGCGTGGAAAATAGTGCAATAACGAATAATAAAGGCAAAATAAAATATATGAAATTCCGTTCATTCATGAAGTACAAAGATACGAAGAAATCGCCGGATGATGTAAATGATACGAAAAAAATTCAATCCTTTGTTTAGTAAGCATGGAGGAAAAGAGAGGTTATCCTTTTTCCCTTTTACAGGAATATGGGGATAACCTTTCTGTATTGAGAAAAGCTTAGATTTTGGAGTTGACAATCTCCAGAATTTCAGCTTCCAGTTGGTTGGCTTTTTTCACGATAGTTTCGCCTTCTTTGATGAGTGTGGCTGCAAATTCCTTATCCTCCAGTCCGGCAGCATTAATCTTCACATTGAGGAAAGCTCCCATAACTCCGGCTCTGGCAGCTAGCGCGCCGACACCGGCATCAGTAACAGAATTCGGATTTCCGATTTCTGCCATAGCCTTAGCCACAGACATACATTCGTAGCATTGTTTCATGGTTTTAAATGGAACTTCAGTGGCGTAACGGGTTGCATCCTGAACGGCTTGCTGGCGGGCAGCTTTTTCTTCTTCTGTTTTTTTCGGAAGGCTGAAAGCATCCATTATCTTATTGAAGGCGTTAGTGTCTTCGTCTACCAGCCGGATCAGTTCTGCCTGGAAAGCTTTTCCTTTCTCAGCCCAGTCGCTGAACTCTTCCCAACGTTCATCCCAACCACGTTTGTGGGAAGAGAGGTTGGCAACCATAGAACCGAGTGCTGCCCCCAAAGCCCCCATGTAGGCAGAGATAGAACCACCGCCGGGAGCAGGAGATTCAGAAGCTGTTTCGTCAGCAAAATCTGTCAGAGTCATATCTACCAGTTTCTTTTTGCCTTTAGAGGCTTCTTCTTCCAGAATGTATTCGATGATTTTCTTTTTCGGGTCGAAAGGATAAAGTTCATCCAATCCCAGAGATTTTATAGCTATTTTAATCAGTTCTTTATCGGAAACCCCGGTAGAACGTTGTTGTTTACGCAGGAAATAACGTCCGGCATCCAGCATGGCTTTCAGCGGGAGTACTCCTACCAGCTCGGAACCAGTAACACGGATGCCACGGTCGGCAGCTTTGCGGCATACTTCGTCGAAAGCTTCGTGCATGGAGGTAATGGAGATATCTGTCAGGTTCATAGATATCTGGGCTATGCCGTATTCTTCAATAAACCAGCCGATGGCTTTTACAGACTTCAGGGTTCCTGGGATCATTACCGGTTTACCTTTTTCGTCCAATACTTTTTTGCCGGTAATAGGGTTGCCCTCGCGTTTTACACGTCCCCGTTCGCGCACATCAAAAGCGATGGAGTTGGCGCGGCGGGTTGAGGTCGTGTTCAGGTTTACGTTGTAAGCAACCAGGAAATTGCGGGCTCCCACAGCGGTCGCTCCGGTTTTGGCTGTCCATTCGTTCAGTTCGCGGGGACCAAAATCGGGATGCCATTGTTCGCTGGAAAGGCGTTGTCCCAAAGCTTCGTATTCTCCGGCACGACAGGTGGCCAGATTTCTGCGTTCGGGGGTGAAAGCCGCATTTTCATAGCAATATACAGGAATGTTCAGTTCTTCACCGATCCGCTGAGCCAGTTTACGGGCATATTCCACCGTTTCTTCCATCGTAATATTGGAAACGGGCACAAGCGGACATACGTCGGTTGCACCGAAACGGGGATGTGCACCTTTGTGTTTGGTCATGTCAATTAATTCCGAGGCTTTCTTAACAGCACGGAAAGCAGCTTCACAAATAGCTTCCGGCTCACCAACCATAGTCACAACAGTCCTGTTGGTCGCTTTCCCCGGATCTACGTCGATAACACTAATACCTTCAACAGTTTTCATAGCATCAGTGATCTGGTTGATGATGTGCATATCATTCCCTTCACTGAAATTAGGAACACATTCAATAAGTTGTTTCATACGTTTATAATTTCTATTTTAATTCAGTATTTCTATTGTTAAAATTGTTCTCCTCTCAGGAATACAGCATCAATAAGATTGGCTGTATAGGCATACGGAAGGTATTCAATTCCAGGAACCGGAGTGGTAATGTAAAAATTTGCCAACTTACCAACCGCAATACTACCTACTTTTTCTTCCACGCCCATGGCATATGCAGAATTCAAAGTAGTTGCATTAATCACTTCCTCCGGTAACATTTTGTAATTGATACAGCCCAGGGACATGATGAATTTCATATTTCCGGAAGGAGAGGAGCCCGGGTTATAATCTGAAGCCAGGGCAACCGGAAGTCCGGCCTGAATCATCTTACGTACCGGGGAGTATGGCATATTGAGGAAGAAGGCTGCCCCGGGAAGTACAGTCGGCATGGTTTCACTCTCCAACAGGCAGGCTATTTCTTCGTCGCCTACATATTCGAGGTGATCCACCGAAAGAGCATTGTATTTTACACCTACCTGGATACCACCCGAATAGTCCAGTTCATTG
>CAJMQA010000379.1 GCA_905215395.1 uncultured bacterium
TGCAGATAGCATTAATGGCTCTGGAACTGCACCCCGGGGATGAGGTAATTGTTCCTGCCTTTACTTATGTTGCGACGGCAGAGGTGATCGGTCTGCTCGGCTATACGCCAGTGATGGTGGATGTTGATTATTCCTCTTTCAATGTAACCCTCTCCAATATCGCAAAAGCTCTGTCTTCCAAAACGCGTGCGATCGTTCCTGTGCATTTATTTGGACAGAGTTGTGATATGGCACCGATTCTTGATTTTGCAAAAAAGCATAATCTGTATGTGATTGAAGATAATGCACAGGCTATCGGTGCAGTTTATACTTTTCCGGCTGGTTTGAAAAAACAGACCGGAACGATGGGTCATATCGGTTGCACTTCTTTTTTCCCCTCCAAAAATCTGGGATGTTATGGTGACGGAGGTGCTCTGCTGACGGATGATGATGAGCTGGCTGAAAAACTCCGGATGATAGCCAATCACGGACAGAAGGTGAAGTATCACCATTCAGTATTGGGGTGTAATTCACGTTTGGATACGATTCAGGCAGCCGTGCTGGATGTAAAATTGAAGTATTTGGATGAATACAGTTCCTTCCGTAATGCTGCCGCTCAGTATTATACCCGTCATCTGAAAGATACAGAGGGAATTATCCCCCCCGAAGAGATGCCTTTTTCCACCCATGTTTATCATCAGTATACCCTGAAGGTTCAGAATGGTAAGCGGGATGCTTTAAAGAAATTCCTGGAAGAAGCTGGAATTCCTGCGATGATCTATTATCCTTTACCTTTGCAGCAACAGGAAGCTTTCAGGGCTGTCACTCGTGCGGGAGAATCTCTGGATGTCGCCGCCCGGCTGTCTTCTTCGGTGTTGTCCTTACCGATCCATACGGAAATAACTCCTGACCAGCAGGATTTTGTTATAGGAAGGATCAAAGAATTCTATAAATCCTGATGAAAATGGAACAGCAATATTTTGTCCATGGAACAGCAATAGTAGATGAAAACTGTTCGATCGGTGAGGGTACAAAAATCTGGCATTTCAGCCATATTATGAGCGGGTGTACAATCGGTAATCATTGTAATATCGGTCAGAATGTAGTGATATCTCCTGACGTTGTTCTGGGCAATAATGTAAAGGTACAGAATAATGTATCTGTTTATACTGGAGTGACTTGTGGTGATGATGTTTTCCTTGGTCCTTCCTGTGTCTTTACCAATGTGACAAATCCCCGGAGTGCCGTCAGCCGCAAGTCGCAATATGCAAAAACGCATGTCGGGAAAGGTGCGACGATCGGGGCAAATGCAACCATTGTTTGCGGGCATGATATCGGTGAATATGCTTTTATCGGCGCAGGAGCTGTGGTTACCAAAAATGTTCCGGCTTACGCTCTGCTGGTGGGTAATCCTGCCCGTCAGCTAGGCTGGATGAGTGAATATGGTCACCGGCTTCATTTTGATGTTGAAGGTTTTGCAGAATGTCCTGAGAGTCATGAAAGATATCAGTTGAAAGACGGTGAGGTATCTAAAATCTGAACAATGCCATATTTTCAATGCCACAGTCTGTGGCAAGTAGTTTTGTCATGTCGAAAGACAACTTCTAATTAAAATCACGATGTACGATAAATTAGTCAGTAAAGAGGCCAGGTTAGCTTTGGTCGGATTAGGTTATGTAGGATTGCCGTTGGCACTTGAGTTTGCCAAAAAAATCCCGGTAATTGGTTTTGATATCAATGAAAGACGTCTGGCTAAAATGCGCCAGGGAATAGATCCGTGTAAAGAGTTGGAACATGAAGCGTTTGTTGGTTCTGATATTCATTTTACTTCTTCTATAGATGAATTGCGGGAAGCTTCCTTTTTCATAGTTGCAGTCCCGACCCCCATTGACAATCACAACCAGCCGGATCTGACCCCTTTGCTGGGTGCAACCCGTTCTGTTGCCAAAGCTTTGAAAAAAGGCGATTATGTTGTATATGAATCGACTGTTTATCCTGGGTGTACGGAAGAAGATTGTTTGCCCATCTTGGAGGAAATTTCCGGCTTAAAGGCCGGTGTAGATTTTAAGATCGGCTATTCTCCCGAACGTATCAATCCGGGAGAAAAAGTACATACCTTGCCCAATACCATAAAAATTGTTTCCGGTTGTGATCCTGAAGCTTTGGATACAATTGCGAAAGTATATGAGCTCGTGGTGAAACCGGGAGTTCACCGTGCTCCTAACATCAAGGTTGCTGAAGCTGCGAAGATCATAGAGAATACCCAGCGGGATGTGAACATCGCCCTGATGAATGAGCTGTCTATAATTTTCAGCCGTATCGGGATTAATACTTATGACGTTCTGGAAGCTGCCGGGACAAAATGGAATTTCCTGAAGTTTTATCCGGGATTAGTAGGGGGGCATTGTATCGGAGTGGATCCCTATTATTTGGTTTACAAGGCGAATGAATTGAACTACCATACCCAGATTATCAGTGCCGGACGTTTTATCAACGATACGATGGGGGGATATATAGCTAAAAAGTTGGTCAAAAAGATGATCGGCATGGGTAAGAACATCTTGGGGGCCCGTGTACTGGTGATGGGAATGACATTTAAGGAGAATGTGGCCGATATCCGTAATTCCAGGGTTGTTGATATTATTAATGAGTTGAAGGATTTCGGAGTGGATGTGGATGTGGTAGATCCGTATGCAGATTCAGAGGAGGTAAAGCAGATGTATGGTTTTAAGCTGATAGAGAAGCCGCGTGATAATTATGATGGAGTGGTTGTTGCTGTTTCCCATGATGCTTATTTGAACCTGGATGAGAAATATTTCAAAGCTTTGACTTATGACAATGCAGTATTAGTGGATGTGAAAGGAATATTCAGGGGAAAGATTAATGAATTGAAATACTGGAGTTTGTAG
>CAJMQA010000380.1 GCA_905215395.1 uncultured bacterium
ATCATTCCGGAAGGAGGATTTAATTCGGTAGCACTCAGTATTCTGATTCAAAATATAAAATCTCTCATCGAAAAAGCGTACTGATGGAAATTTTATTCAATTACCCGGAGTGTTTTCCTTGCTTCCTGACGTGACATCAGATTAAAATGCCACCATTCGCCGGAAAGAACCCGGAAACCAGCCTCTGTCATGACCTGACGTAAAAGACACCGGTTGTCCAAATGCTCCGGCATTATTCTTCCCTGCTTTACCATCTCCTCTTCCCGGTCCGGGCGGGCTTCATCCCCAAAGAAATCCACAGGACTTCCCATAGGCAGCACCTTCCCTTGCACATCCACCAAAGTCACATCCACAGCAGCACCGTAATTATGCAAACCTCCGCCATTGGCCGGATTACTCACATATTCACGTTTATCAGTTCCTTTTACCTGATCCCACATCAGCTGCTGTATCTGCATGGGACGGGCGGCATCACAGATCAGTAAACGGAGACCGGGTCGTAATGCCATTAAATGTTTCTGTGCAATAGCCAGGCGAAGAGCCGCCTCAGGCAACATAAAAGCCTTGCGTATATCTTTATATAAAATTTTTCCGACAAAATTATCCGGACTTGCATACATTAAATCCACCCGGATAGAAGGTTCCAATTCCCGGACATCCACCAATCCCATTGCCCGCATCCGTTTCTCCGCTCCGGTATCTTTCAAAGTCACCAGCAATTCTACTGAATCCTTCGCTGACGGAGCAACAACGGCAAAAGCAGGTTCAATTTTTCCCTTTCCCTGGCATCCCAGCCACAAAAACACAACAATCAGACTCCTCCAGGCAATCATCCCTTACTCTCCCCACGAAAAATTTTCCGGAAATTTCGGATTAGCATCCTTATAGGTACTCATAATATATTCCAAATCAGCATCCACATCCTCAGTAGGCCAAAACAAAGGCCCCACCTCACAAAATTTATTTTTGTAATCAATCCTCCCCAGATAGACCGGAATCCCGGCAGCCCTGGCAATCACCAGGAAACCTTTTTTCCATTTTTTACGTTTTTTACGGCTTCCTTCCGGAGTTATGCATAAATACATAGAATCACGCTGATTAAATTCTGTCACCATCTGCTGTACCAACTGACTATCCTTATTTCCCCTGTCTACAGGAATTACATTCAAGGCTCTCAGAATCATTCCCAATGGGAAAAAGAAAAACTCTTTTTTCATTAAAATATAAGCAGGGATACCCTGACTTAAAAATGCCAGTTCACCCCAAACGAAATCCCAATTAGAGGTATGAGGTACAGAGATAATCACAGCTTTTTTTTCCGTTGGCAATTCCCCCTTATAACTCCACCCTCCTAACCACATGATAAATCTTGCTAAATATTTCATATCTCATTCATATTATATTCTGAGCTCAAAATTACTATAAAAATTATATATTTGTTCACTCAACTCTAAATATACTGAATAATGCAAGCAATGAAACTCTTTCCTGTCACCCTGTTTTTAGCTTTGATATACTGTTTGGGAACCTCCTCCGCCAGCTATGCCCAGAAAAAAATACTGGATCATTCTGTATATGACTCCTGGAAAAAACCGGCTCATCTGACACTTACCCCGGACGGGAAATGGATAAGTTACGAAATCCGTCCGCAGGAAGGAGATGCCCGTTTAGTCATCCGGCAACTGTCAGGCCAAAAGGAATATATCATCGACCGCGGATACCAGGCCGGAATTACCCCGGACGGGAAATATGCAGTATGTATGATCAAACCACCTTTTACAGAAATCCGACAGGCTAAACTAAAAAAAACAAAAACTCCCCAGGATTCTCTGGTAATCCTCCGCCTGTCAGATGGTTATTTACAAAAATATCCGGAAATAAAATCCTGGCAGATGGGAAAAGAGGCAAAGGAGTATATGGCTTATCTTTCCGTTAAGGACACAGCTCTTATCCTGCATCACTTTACTTCCGGTAAGCAGGATACCATTCCTCAGGTAAAATCGTATGCATTCAATAAACAGGGCAACAGACTGACAGCAATTGTCCAGCCCGACAATAAAAAGAAAACTTCACCTACCCAGGTTATTCTCATAAATCTACCCGACCCCAGCCCGCAAACATTAGCCGGCGGATCCTCTTTCTACACTTTGCCTGCTTTTGATGAGTCCGGACAACAATTGGTTTTCCTGGCATCCCAGGATACCATCAACAGAATCAAAACCTGCGATCTCTACTATACAGATACCCGGACCCCGGCCCGGCTTTTACTGTCTTCCGACGGCAGCCGGCAACTCCCGCAAGGATGGTCTCTCAATGAGTACAGCTCTCCGCTTTTCAGTCATGACGGAAAACATATTTATCTGGGAGTAGCCCCAATCCTACCTCCCAAAGATACAACCCTTATCACTTTCGAAACTGCAGAATTTGATCTCTGGCATTATGCTACCCCAGAAATACCTCCTACCGAACTGAAAAACCGGGATAAAGATCTGAAAAAAACATATAGTTGTGTACTACATCTGGATCAACCTTCTAAACTTATTCGTCTGACCGGAAAAAAATACGAAAACATAGCCCTTATCAATGAAGGCAATGCTCCTTATGTACTGGCTTCCGACCGGGGAAATTATTTACTGGAACAGCAATGGACTGGCGCCCGTCTGAATGATGCCGGTCTGATTGATACCCGGACGGGAAAATACACACCCGTTACCAAAGCACTACGTGCTGATGTAATGAGTTCTCCCGGCGGGAACTACCTCTTCTGGTACGACCGCAAAATCCGGGAATGGTTTTGTTATAATATTAAAAGTCAGCAAACCATCTGCCTGACAGAAAATATGCATGTACATTTCTGGAACGAAGAGAATGACATGCCGGATGACC
>CAJMQA010000381.1 GCA_905215395.1 uncultured bacterium
TGAATCGAGAACCCGTAGAATCGGCTTACTCGGCAATGTAAACTATTCTTACGATAGCCGTTATTATGTAGATGGTGCTTTCCGTATGGATGGTGCCTCCCAATTCGGTACTGACAAACGTTTTGCTCCTTTTTATTCCATCGGAGTGGGGTGGAATCTTCATAACGAAAAATTTATGGAGGATTTAAGTTTTGTCGGACGGTTGAAATTGAGAGGCTCATATGGACAAACGGGATCACAAAAATTTAATGCTTATCAGGCGAAAGCTGTCTATGCCTACTACCTGAATGACCGTTATTTTCAATGGATGGGATCGTACCAAAAGGATTTGGCGAATCCGGATCTTGCTTGGCAAAAAACAGATAAATGGAATATCGGTTTTGAGGCGGATTTTTTGAATAACCGTTTGCGTTTGATCGCTGATTATTATTTGGAATGTACCTCTAATCTGCTTTCCTCCATGGAGCTTCCTTATTCCAGCGGATTTACCAGCTATGTGCAAAATGTAGGGAAATTGCAGAATAAAGGATTCGAATTGAAAATATCCGGTTTCTTGCTTCGTGACACTGAACGCCGGATGATCTGGTCTTTGACCGGAGCGATTGCTCATAACGAAGATAAAATTATCAAGCTATCCGAAGCAATGAAAGCAGAGAATGAAAAACTGGCTTTGAAAAAGAGTTTTAACCCGGCAAATATTATTCGGGAAGGAGATTCTCCCAATACCATTTATGCAGTTCCTTCGCTTGGAATAGATCCAAGCAACGGAAAGGAATTATTTCTGAAAAAGAGTGGTGAAGTCACTTATACGTGGGCTGCAGAAGATCAGGTTGCATGTGGTTTACGACAGCCCAAATACAGGGGTACATTCAGTACGATGTTCCGATACGGGGATTTCTCGACAAATCTTTCGTTTGCATTCCGTCTGGGAGGGAAACTGTACAATGGGACTTTGGCTTCCCGGGTAGAGAATGCCAACAAAAAATACAATGTAGATGAGCGTGTATATAAAAGCCGCTGGCAAAAAGTTGGCGACAGAACTTTTTTCAAAGATATAAATGATGAATTGGGGACTTATGCCACTACCCGTTTTGTCCAGAAGGAGAAGACATTGAGCTGCCAGAATATAAATATTACCTATGATTTCCAGGGTAAAGCATGGTTAAAAAAATACCTGGGAATGGAAGTCCTAACCTTTACTGGCAATATAAGTGATGTATTTTATTGGTCTACAATCCGTCAGGAACGGGGGCTGTCATATCCATTCTCACGGAGATTTTCTCTATCATTAACTGCAATATTTTAATGGACTTGTAAAAATGGAAACGATGAAATATAAAATTTGGATTATAGGAGGAATGATATCAATGTTTTTATGTCTGTCCTGTAGTGATTGGCTAAACGTGAAACCATTGGCGGATAAAGATAAAGATGAGGCCCTGAGCAATCAGAACGGATTTCGGAATGCATTAGTAGGTGCTTATATCAGAATGAAATCGGGAGGGCTGTACGGAAGGGAAATGACGTGGGGAATAGTGGAAAATTTGGCACAACACTGGGAATATGAGAACAATTCGGTCGGGGCTTATTTGAATACCTATAATTATAAAGCTTTAACGGTGGAGAATGCTATGGGTAAATTATACAATAACTTATATAAGGTTGTTGCGGACGTAAACAGTATTCTGGAGGTTCTGGATGCTAAGCAGAATCTATTCAGTAAAGGAGAATACGAATTGATAAAGGGTGAAGCAACTGCCATCCGGGCCTATTGCCACTTTGATATTTTGCGTTTGTTTGGTCCCGTCCCGACGGCTTTGCCTGCAGGTAAGGTTTTGCCTTATGTGACTACTGTTTCTGTAACTCCGAATCAGCACAAAACCTATGAGGAATTTACAAATCTGCTTTTAGCAGATCTGGATACGGCTGAAAAAAATCTGGGAGAAGTGGATCCGGTCCGGACGTATTCAATCAAGGACTTGAATAAGCAGGATCCGTATGGATATGGCGCTGATGATACTTTCTGGGGATACCGGCAGATGCGGATGAATTATTATGCGGTTTTGGCTAAAAAAGCAAGGGTATATTTATGGTTACAAAATAAAACAAAAGCTTTGGAGTATGCCACTGAGGTGGTCCGGGCGAAAGACAAAGACGGAATGGACAGGTATACCCTGGGAACAAAGAAGGATATAGCGTCTTACGATTATACCTTTTCTTCGGAACATATCCTCAGTCTTAATATTTACAATATGTCGACAGCAGTGAATACTGAAACAACCTATCACAAAGCGAAAGCGGATTTACTTTCAGATTTATTCATAAATACTTCAACGGATGTACGTTTTGAGAAATGGTGGGAGGAGGTCACCAATCTCAGCATCACTAAAAATCAATTGAAAAAATATACACAAAATGAAAATATGCCCGATTTGGCGAAGAATGCACTTCCTTTGATTCGTTTGTATGAGATGTATCTGATCATGATGGAGTGCCTTCCTTTGGAAGAAGCTGTAGAATTATATCAGAAAATGGCTGTTGCCAGAGATTTTGAAATTGTGGATGAGATACGGAGTACAGATGACCTGGAGAATGTATTGATCCGGGAATACAACCGGGAATTTTATGGAGAGGGACAGGCATTTTATGCCTATAAACGGTTAAATTGGAAAACTATTTTTTGGACTTCCGTAGAGGGAGGAATTGATACTTACGTAATTCCGTTACCCCGTCAAGAACTGTCTTATAATAAATAATCCTGAAAATACGAGTAATGAAACGATTGGAATATATAATTTTTGTACTTTGCCTGATGGGATGTCAGGAGGCCGGTGAGTATCTGAAGGCGCAGGAGAACAAGGTCCTGACCGTGGG
>CAJMQA010000382.1 GCA_905215395.1 uncultured bacterium
GGCTTTCCGGGAAAGGAAGAAGATCATTGGAATTTGTGGCGGCTATCAGATGATGGGAATGCGGGTAGAAGATCCGGAAGGAGTGGAAGGGGATCTGAAGACATTGCCTGGGTTGGGATTCTTGCCAGTGGTTTCAGTCATGGAAAAAGAGAAGGTGGTTTGTCAGAGTGATTTTCATTTCAAAAATCATGAGGATTGGTGTAAAGGCTATCAAATTCATATGGGCCGGACATTTCCGGTAGAAAATCCGGCAGGCGGAGACAGGGGCATATGGCCACCACTGAATGTATTAAAAGACGGTTCTGTCGACGGTTATCAATTTGGGGAACACTGTTGGGGAAGTTATATGCATGGTATTTTAGACAATGCTGTGGTGTTGAACGATCTGGCTGCGGGTTTTGGAAGAGAGTCCGTAGCGGATTTCGATTACGCCGCCTTTAAAGAGCGGCAGTACGATTTACTGGCTGAACATGTGCGTGCGACCGTGGATATGGACTATATCTATGCAACCTTAAAATAACAGATCTTATGATTCATGGGCATGGGGATGACCTTTATAAATCAGAAAAACTTGTAAAGGCAAATTTTTCGACAAATGTTTGGTATGAAGCGGACACTGAGCCTTTGTGCCGTTTTTTGACGGATAAACTGGCCTCTGTTTTCCACTACCCTGAACCGGATGCCGGTTCCTTCCGGCGGGTTGCGGCGAAGTACCATGGGGTGAGCCCTGAAAATATTCTGGCCGGGAACGGTGCCACGGAACTTTTTTACGTCATTGCGCATGCTTTTGCGGGCAGGAAGACCCTGTTACCGGTTCCTTCCTTCAAAGAATATGAGGATGCCTGCTCGTTGTTTGATCATCACATTACCTTCATGACTGAAGACGGGAGTACACCTTTGCCCGAAGATGCCAGCCTGATGTTTATCTGTAATCCGAATAATCCGGATGGGAAAATCTGGTCGTTACCCGAAATCCGGGAACTGCTGGAAGACTATCCCGATATGGTGCTGGTTGTGGATGAATCTTTTATTCATTTTGCTCCGGAGGCGGAATCGGCATTGGCGTTACTTGCTGATTATTCCAATTTGTTGATCATCCGCTCCATGACCAAATGTTATGCCATTCCGGGGCTGCGTCTGGGATATATGTTGGGAGAAGCCAGATTGATTGAATTTATCGGATGTTTTGGACATCCCTGGTCGGTCAATGCCTTGGCTATTGAAGCCGGGAAGTTTTTACTGGAGAATGGGGAAGAGGGATTGCCGGATGCCCGTCATCTGTTGGAAAGGCAACATCGGTTTACACAGCAGATTGCTGAAATTCCCGGTTTCCGTCCACTTCGTTCCCATACTTCGTTTTTCCTCGTCGAGACGGATTACGAATCTTCCGGCTTAAAGCAGTATTTACTGGAAAAGCACGGTATTCTCATCCGGGATGCTTCGAATTTCCGGGGACTGGATGCTCATTATTTCCGGATCAATACGTTGACCGATGAGAAAAATCAGATGCTGCTGAATGCGTTGAAAGAATATCATTTATTGAAAGCAAAAAAATAAAATCTGCAATTTTTCATGGAACTTTGGTATGTGCTGATTCCGTTAATAGCGGGTTATTTGTTGGACTTGATTTTTGGCGACCCCCGTCGTTTGACCCATCCGATCGTTGGATTCGGAAATATGATTTTCTGGGCGGAGAGGACCTTTAATCGGGGAGCTTGCCGTGGCCTGAAGGGATGTCTGGTGGCATTGATTTTTCCCGGTTTGGTGGGACTGGCAGGTTGGGGACTGGCGCTGGGGAGCCTGGCAATTGGCGGATGGTGTTTTTGTGTGGTAGCAACCCTGTTCGTGTTTTACGGACTGGCCAACCACAGCCTGATACAAGAGGGAGGCGAGGTGATCCGCGTACTCCGCGAGCAGGGACTGGAAGCCGGACGGAAGCGTTTATCCTGGATTGTCGGCCGCGACACTTCGGAGTTGTCCGAAAAAGAAATATATACAGCAGTATTAGAGACGATGGCAGAAAACCTGAGCGATGGGGTAGTCGCTCCCTTGTTCTATTATGCATTGGGTGGTTTTCCGTTGATGATGGTTTACAAGATGGTCAATACCCTGGATTCCATGATCGGATATAAAGATGAACGTTATCGCCGTTTTGGTTGTTGTGCCGCCCGTATAGACGATGTTTTCAACTATGTCCCTGCCCGTCTGACAGCTTTGCTGATGGCCCTGGTGGGATGGCGTCCGGGTTTGTTTCGTTTTATCTTCCGCTATTGCTATATGCACGCCAGCCCGAACTCCGGATTTCCCGAATCGGCTATGGCCGGGATTCTGAATTGCCGTTTCGGAGGTGCCCATGTGTACCACGGTCTGTTGGTAGAGAAACCCTATATCGGCAATAACGACCGGGAAGTCGGATACGCCGATTATCGGAAAGCAGTCCGCATCAACCACAGTGTAGCCTTCCTTACTGTTTGTCTGATTGCAGTTTTGTATGTAGCAATCGGGTGGTAATATCAAGTTTTTTGTAGAAGTATTTTGTCCGGTTTCGGGGGATAAAGCTATCGGACCTGTCGCTTCGTGACGGTCGTGTAAGCTTGTCTATCACTATCGGGGGAACTCGGGCTGTCACCCTCAGACATCCCCCCGATGGGCGTTCAGACAAACTAACACCGACACTCGTCCTCAGCGTTTTATGGCCCTCTCAGCTTTATCCCCGAAACCTCTGTCTATGCAACATTGAAAGGTGATCTGAGTGTGGCAGTGAAGGAGTTTATTGTCTGAAGAACATGGTGGTAGTCTGCGTATTTTGTTAGTCTGCCGGAACGCCCGGCCGACGTCCTGTGGGAAAGCCCTTGTGTGAGAGTATAGG
>CAJMQA010000383.1 GCA_905215395.1 uncultured bacterium
AGTAGTTGACCGATACTTGCCGCCGCCATATATTGTTTCACGTCCTGATTTTCCATGTCCTGGTCATACTCCCACTTGTCGCGGTTCTTTTCCACCTTTGTTCCCGACTGGTCGATAAGTCCTGTTCCCCACACGGTGAAGACACCGGCTGGCCTCCTCGGTGCTTAGCATCCGTCCACCCGTCACTGCCATGTTGTTGAGCGGTTCCGCCTTATTGATATGAGGCGTTACCACTACTTCATTGAGATTGGTCGGATTTTCGGTCATTCCGATATTCAGCACAACCTCTTTCGATGAACCCACCAACACTTCTTTCAATATCACAGGCTCATAGCCGAGATATGAGACCTGTATGTTATGACGGCCGACGGGAACTTTCATGGAAAATCCGCCGATTGAATCGGTCGTTGTGCCGATAGGTAGCTCTGCATCAGCAACCATTACGGTGGCAAATTCAATCGGAGCACCTGTCGCGCTTTCATAGACAGTGCCTCGATGGAGTTGTTCACATTCAGCTTTGCCAGAATGCGCTGGCGGTGGGTATTGACCGTATGGACGCTCAGGCCGAGCATCCCGGCAATCTCTTTGGAAAGAAGCCCTTGAGCGATTTTTTTCAGTATCTCGATTTCACGGGCGGTCAGGATGGTATCGCGGTCATACAGGTCATCGAGCGGAGTAAATGTATCTCCGGTTTTTGTGTCTATCAATTGCGACCGTACAATCCTCGATAATCTGCATATCCCGATAGGTTCCGTCTTCGTCTTTGAAAAGGTATCGGTGATAATCGGATTCGTATATATGGCATCTTCGACAGTTGTCATACAGGGTGATTGCTGTCGTTTTGAGATACGGAGATTCCTTCAGCATCTTTATGTGACTCTCTGCGATTGCATAGTCAAGCAGCTCCTCCTTGATATCCATCGTACTGAAGAGATGCAGGAATTCCTTTTGTAGTTTACTGTCCACAGTTTATATGATTCCGGTTCGCAAAATTAAGCAATGACGGCGTAATCTAAAGACCTTTTATCCTTTCTTTTTCCGTCTCGATACCGAATGCCTTGAATGGATTTTTCAGGTTGTTCAGGCTGAAACTGATTGAGAGCTGCACGAATGACTGGTCGTTGTAGAAGCTGTAATGCAGACCGACAGATAATTAAATCAAACCATTATGAGACTGAAAAATTTATTACTTATCGCGGTCATACTTTTTACGGAAGGTAAGGGGCAGCTAAATAAAAAAACTGTCAGAAAACTGTCAAATTGACAAATAACAAATGTGGTATAATTTTTGTTTTTCTCTGTCAAAAGGAAACAATAATTGTTGATATTAAAAATAAAAAGCTATGATTTCTGAAAAATTACAACATGCCATCAATGAACAGATCACTGCTGAAATGTGGTCTTCAAATCTGTATTTATCCATGTCTTTTTACTTCGCTTGCGAAGGTTTCGACGGTTTTGCACATTGGATGAAAAAACAATCTCAGGAAGAATTAGAACATGCTTACACCATGGCCGATTACATCACCAAACGGGGAGGCAAAGCAAAAGTCGATAAAATAGACGTCGTTCCCCAGGGTTGGGGAAGTCCGCTGGAAGTATTCGAACATGTTTACGAACACGAATGCAAAGTGTCCAAAATGATCGATAATCTGGTTACTATTGCTTCTGCAGAGAAAGACAATGCCACCCAGGATTTCTTATGGGGATTCGTACGGGAACAGGTAGAAGAAGAGGCTACAGCCCAGGGCATCGTCGACAAACTGAAAAAAGCCGGAGATACGGGGATTCTTTTCCTGGACTCTCAGCTAGCCAAACGGTAAAACAGCATACAGGGAACGAAAACTTCGGTACATTTTACGGAAAAACGTACCGAAGTCTCTGATTTATAATCTTTCATTCTACTTTTTGCAATCACAATTGCAAATAATGACAGGAGCCTCAGGAAAATCTACCGGAATCCAGGTGGCATTATTCATATAATTTGTAATGGTTGTCATCCCGACCAACATCGTAAGATCCACCAGATGAGCATCTGTATATCCGGCCTGATAAAAACGGTCGGTCATTTCGGGACTGACTTTGCCACGGTTAGTGACCAACTCACAGGTAAAATCAACTAAAGCATCCAATTTTTTATCCCATTTGACATTTCCTTTCCGGATCAGTTCGATCTGCTCATCCGTCAGACCGATCTGTTTTGCTATGGCCGTGTGGGCAGCTAAACAATAAGGGCACTGATTTACCTGGCTGGCCACCAGATGGATTGCCTGCGCCTCTACCGGTTTAAATACTGTGGCGACATTGGAAAAATCGAGGAAACGTTTCAAGGCCGTTCCTGAATGTGTCATAAAAGCATAAACATTCGGTACAAATCCCATGGACTGCTCAATAGCATATAATAATCTCCGGTCATGTTCCAATATCTCTTCATTTTTAGGAACTTTAAATTCTCTTCTCATAATCTGTTATTTTTTCAAAAGTATACGCATCCATATCCCGAAAGTTGCTTTTATCCCACCCTATCAAAAGAAACTAAATTTACCGGATTCCGTTTATTACCTAAAACATGAAACTAACCTGATCCTAATAGCACTTTATGTGTATCTAAGGTGTCTGAAAAGGCACCTTATTTTTATTATCGGCATAAAATACCTAAATTTGCCCAAAACAGATTCCATGAAAAATATCAATATACCGATTTTAATTATTTCTTTTATTATCGTAGTGATAGCTTGTTCAGCCCTTTCAATGAGCGCAGTAGCCAGTAATTACCGCTTCACTCTGGTAGCCATGAATCCCTGGAACGGCGTGGAAGGTATTGCCTTCACTGTGGGGTATTTCCTGCATACCGGAAAAAC
>CAJMQA010000384.1 GCA_905215395.1 uncultured bacterium
AACCTGAAGTACTAATTCACTGCCACAAAGGACGGCCATATTGTCAGCAATGGCGCCCCATTAAGAATTGGGATCGCCTATGGGTTTCACCATACTGTCGGCACTGATAGCGCCTGCATTTACCAGAGGTGTGCTCGGATGATCTTTTTCCAGCAGGATTGCCATGATGGAATTGAAGGGCAGACCTGTCGCATCGGCTCCTATCTTTTTCAAAACTTCCTCGGCTCCGTATTGTTTCAGGATCAATATCGCGGTATGTACTTTAGAGATAGATTCTATACCAAAGATGTAGTCAGTATCGCCGGCTTCTATCACTTCTCCTGTCGGGAGGCAAATTGCGATACCAAACAAATCCGGGTTTATTTTGGCCAAAAACGGGATATAGTCTGCATTTTTTCCTCCCTTCAGGTCTTTCACTTTTGCATGGGCCTCGTTAACAACAGATTTTAAATCTGCTAGTTTAATGGTCTTTTTCATATCATGATTGATTTAAATTTCACTGTCGGGAGCTTTAAATTCCCGGCAGTGAGTTGTGATTATTTTTGATTCGGATTGTTTGTTTGCTGTCCTGTTGTTGGTGGAACAATAGGGGTTGAGCTTGATCCGGTAATCGGTTGAGCTGTTACTGTTGCAGGTGCCGTTGCGTTTTCTTCCCAATGGAAAGGGGCAATTTCAACGTTCGGGTCTCTCCAGGACGGTTTACGTAAAGCGTAAATGATCAGCGGAATGGCGACGAAAATAACACAACCGATAATTAAGACGGTGAACCAAACGGTATTACTTCCGGTATTGATTTGAGATGGAGGAATAAAGCTCAGTACAAATGCCAATAAAGCTCCTAAAAATCCGATACCTGCAACTATCCAGATTAAGCCGTTACCTTTACGCCCGATAGCAAAAGGACGGTCTGCTTTAGGCATTCTGTAACGGAGGACAATAGCAGCCGAGAACATCAGCATATACATGATCAGGTATAACAATACGGTCAGTTGCGATAACATCTGGTAGAATGATTGTACAGATGGCATGACTACAAATAACAGGGACAACAAGGTTACAACACATCCCTGTATGATCAGAATGTTTTTCTGAACTCCGATCTTGTTGGTTTTCTGGAAAAAACGTGGCAGATAACCGGCTTTCCCTACAGCAAAGATACCTTTGGATGGACCGGCAACCCAGGTCAATACTCCGGCTAGAACACCGAACATCAAAGCTATGGCAATGATTGGAGATGCCCAGTGCAGATGGAGATATTTCAGGTAGTTGTCAAAACCTACCAGTAAACTCTGAGTCAGACTGATGTCTTTGGCCGGAATCACAACGCCCAGTGCAAAGGTGCCCAAAACGAATATGATAACGATGGCTATAGCACCGATGAAGATAGCTTTCGGATAATTTTTACTGGCAGGTGGTTGTACATCCATGACATGAATACCCATCATTTCCATACCTGCATAAAACAAGAAAATACTGGAAGCCAACACCAGGTTATTAAAATTGCTTAGATCCGGGAAAAAACCCTGGCTCATATCCATATGGTTTTGACCGCCAGTGGATAAATAAATGATTCCGAATAAAATCAGCAAACCGGCAGGAATAATGGTTCCGACCATTGCTCCGATTTTGGAGATTTTACTAACCCAGCCCAATCCTTTGAGAGAAATGAAGGTTGCTACCCAGTAAATAACCAATACGGTAACTAAAGTGAAGACTTTATTAGAGGCTAGGACTGCGTCGTGTGCGTCGTTCATGCCGATATAAGCGATGGATACAGCACCGAAAGTCAGTACGGTGGGGTACCAGATTGTACTTTCAATCCATTGCAGGAAGATGGCCAGAAAGCCATAACGTTTTCCATAGGCTTCTCCAACCCAACGGAATGTACCTCCTTCTTTATTGGAAAACATTGCAGCAAGCTCGGCTGCTACCAATGATGTGGGAATTAAGAATACAATTGCTGCAAACAGGTAGTAAAATGCAGAGCTGAGCCCGTAGACAGCTTCTGCAGGTAGTCCGCGGAGGCTCACAACGGCTGCAATGTTCATAATTGCGAGGGTCATAACTCCTATTTTGGCCGCGGTACTAGTAGTTTTGGAATTTGTTGCCATAATTAAAGATTAATTTTAAATATTAAGATGTGTTTAATTTTGCTTGAATAACAGGTTGATTGTATTAATTGCCATAGTTACGTTTCGTGTAAACTGAATGTTCGTAGTTCTTACATTATTTAACTTAGCTTATCATTGTGTGGGGAAGGGAAAATTTTTTTGCGGCGGCATTTGCTGCTGGTTGAACGATTTTGAATACCTTTGCAATAAATAAAATTTGAGTAATGTTAAAGCTAACGGTTGAAGAGGCTCAGGCTATTAGTCTGGACCAGCATATTCCTTTTTATTCTTATCGTTTACCGGGAGAGAAGCAGATTCATTTTGGGGCGCAGCTGGAAGGTGAGGTATTGCATTTTGAAAGTATTCAGAATGCCGGAGAAGGTTTTATTGTAGTGCCTTTTACTGAGACTCCGGAGACTCCTCCTTTGTTTATCCGGCAGGATATTGCTTTTACGGGAATGACGGAAAAAACTGATATTGCGGAGGCTTTACGTACTTATCCGTCGAAGGAAAAACGAATCGGCCGACCTGAAAAGAGCGTAAGCCGGGAGGAATATCATCTTCAGGTGACAGCCATGATCGGGGCATTATGCAGGGGAGAGGCCAGGAAAGCTGTGCTGGCTAGAGGATTGACAGTACAGATGCCCGGGATCAGGATGGCGCCGGAGTGGTTTAAAAGGCTGGAGGACTGTTATCCGGAAGCTTTTGTATTTCTGGTATCTGTCCCTGGAGTAATGACTTGGATGGGG
>CAJMQA010000385.1 GCA_905215395.1 uncultured bacterium
TATTGACTCTGCTAGCGGTAAATGCAGTGCAGGCCGAAGAAGTAAAACCCGCTCATATTCAAGGGAAGATAAAGAATTTCACAGGAGGAAATGTGTTGGTATATTATTACAACGAAAAGATAGATACGCTTTCAGTGGACCCAAATGGTCTGTTCGACTATTCGGTAATTGTTGAAAGCCCGCAAGGAGCTTCTTTAGCTTTCGAGGAATATAAATGCGGTATAAGTCTTTTCATTGAAAACGGCATGGACGCCCAATTAACGATTTCTTTTGTTCAAAAGCCACAAAAGGAAATAACGAGTTATGAACCTCAGATCGTTTACGAAGGCGATAATCAAGATTGTACGCAATTTATGAACGAGTATCAGGATTGGTCGCTTTATAAAAGTCCCTGGTCTTTTGCACGTTTAGATACAATCTCTTTCACCGAATACCGGGAAAAATTTCTGGAAGACGTAGACAGCGTGAAGTCAGAATTGATGAAAGTAAAGAGCAGGGCTTTTAAACGGATGATGGCAGCAGAAATAGACCGTAGTATTCCCGAAAATTTATTTCGTTTTGCCTGGTCAAAACTAAGAGATGATGCAGATTTCGAACAATTTGCAGAATCTTTTGACCGGAATGATCCGGATAATATAGGCATGGCAGAACGATATATGCGCTATTATATGCGCAATCATCCCGCACCGGAAGGACAAAAAGGAATATATTACCTAAATAGCCTAAAGCAAGTATTTGCCAATCAGGAAATAATCAATGCCTTTGCAGATGATTATATCGACGGTTATCTGAAACAGGCTCCGGAAGACATGGAAGCAGTACTGGATGTCTATAAAAAAATTTCCACAAATACAGAAGCTCATGCCTCTGCAGACAAAGTATATGCCCATTACAAAAATTTGAAAAAAGGGGCGGATGCTCTCGATTTCGATATGGTAGACAAAAAGGGGGGAAAATTCCATCTGTCCGATTTCCACGGAAAAGCAGTATATATCGATGTGTGGGCAACCTGGTGCGGGCCATGTTGTGCGGAAATTCCTCATATGGAAAAACTGGCAGCCCATTATGCCAAAAATAAAAAGATTGTTTTGCTCAGTATCTCTCTGGATGAAAACAAAGCCAAATGGATAAAAAAACTGGCAGAGGACAAACCGCAATGGAAACAATTTATTTGTCCGGACGCGTTCAACTCTAAACTGTGTAAAAATTATGACATTAACGGAATTCCGCGTTTCCTGTTTTTCGACAAAGACGGTAAAGTGATTTCTTTGAATGCGCTACGTCCTTCTTCGCCCGATATCATCAACTATATTGACCGGCATATCCGGTAAATAATTAATATCCCCAAAACAGGATTCAGTTAAAATACTTTAGCTAAATCCTGTTTTCTTTTTTACTATTTCCGTCAAATAGCGTACCTCAACACCTGTCTATTATAGCTCATGATATCAAAATTTTATATCGACTATTGATCCAATCTATGATTCATTCATTTTTATCCGTCTGTGGATTATCTAAAAAATTTCCTGTACATTTGTATCCAAATAGCAGAAGGATCATCTATGGGAAAAATCAAATTTCTAATTCTATTGTTTGTTGCGGCAGTTTGCTGCAATTCATGTAAACTATATAAAGTCAGCTACTCGATGACAGGAGCTTCTATCAGCCCTGATGTAAAAACCTTTTCAGTAGATTACTTCCCGAATAAGGCTCCTCTGGTAGTACCTTATCTAAGTTCGTTGTTTACAGAAAGACTGACGGATTATATGCGGTCTAAAACCGGCTTGATCCAATTGACAGATAATAACGGAGATATCCGGTTTGAAGGACAGATTGTCGGTTACTATCAAAAACCGATAGATATCCAGAAAGATGAAATCGCAGCCTCAAACCGCCTAACCATAGAAATACGCGTAAAATATACCAATACCAAAGACGACAAATACGATTTCTCCAGCAATTTCTCCAATTACACTGACTATTCGACAGATGCCGATTTTAATTCTGTCGAAGAATCTTTGATCAATGAAATTCTGGATAAGATCATTGAAGACATTTATAATAAAGCACTGGTGAACTGGTAAGCTGAAATGACTATACCATTTCAGAAAGAAGAACGAAGAATGAAAGGTGAAAAATTAATAGAGTTCATGCGTCATCCCGAAAAAATCAGGACCGACGACTTACGGGAAATACAAACTCTCGTAGAACGCTATCCATTTTTCCAGGCTGCACGTATTCTGTACTTAAAAGCCCTGTATCTGCAAGGAGGCCCGAAATTTAAGAATGAATTGAGGAGCAGTACGGTACACATCATCGATCATAAACAACTGTTCCGGTATTTGAATAATCAACTGGAGCTGGAAGCAACCGGCTGTCCTACTGCCAACACTTCAAACCCCCTTTCTGAAATTGTTGATAGCCGGATAAAGGAAATTCATGGACATCTGGAAGTATCCTCTTTCGGCGTTCCGGCATTTTCTGAAAATGCCCGTACAGAAACAGAAGAGGAAGAAATCATCCAGCTGAACATTGCACCGGCAACTCAAAAGCCGGCAATTTCAAAACGTTTGTCATACACTCGTCCCCCCGTATCCAATACAGAGGTGATTTCCAATCCGATCCCATTAGGAGATATTCCGGGAATGGTAGACGATTATAATCCGGAAAAGGAAACTATACGCCAGGAAGATCCCCACACAAAACCATCTCCGGTTTCCGTTTTCTCTCTGGACATTGATCTGGACGAAGAATCTTCTCCAATAACAGAAAGCCCGGAACCATCCCTTCCGGTAACAAGTCCGGAAATTTTTAATATACCTTATCAATTCAAAGAAACCATAGAAGAAAAAGAGG
>CAJMQA010000386.1 GCA_905215395.1 uncultured bacterium
ATTTATTCCCTCTGCAACTGAGGCTTCCCTTGTAGCGAGCAGTTGTTCCAATTCTTTCTGTTCCGTAGGATCTTCTGAGAAGTATAGGCCTGCCCGTTTTTCCAGGGCCAGTTTTTCTCCGGCATTGAGGAGATTCCAGGAGGTCAGGTCTGCCCATTGGAATGAACCGTCGAAAGAATAGGACAGACGGAGGGAACCGGATTCCGGACGCACTGTCCGTACCTCAATGACTCCTTTACCTCCCCGGAGGCCGTAGATGCTCAGAGAGGCAGCATCTTTGCGTATAATTACTTCTGCGACTTCGTTGATGTTCAGGTCGCAGATCCTGCGTATATCAACAACGGCATTGTCGAGGAGAAATACAGGTTGTGATATTTGTGAAGGCCAGTGAGTATTTCCTTTCAGCCTGATTGAGCCTGGAATATGATTGGGGTCGGAGCCATAATTGTTTTCGTCGGATTCTGAAAGTGCCGGTTCGAGTTGCTTGATGGCTTCCCAAAGATTGATAGGATTGGTTTTCCGGAGTTCATCGCCGGAAAGGATTCTGTCTGAACTGTCTCCTGTGCGGAGTGGTTCCTGGTACTGAGCCCGTGCTGTATTTCCTCCTGAAAGGAAGAGAGCTAAGACAGTCAGAATTAGCTGCCAGCTTTGCGGGTGATAGTCTTTGTTCAGAATTGTTTTTTTCATAAGTTGATGGAGTTAGTTATGTTTTCGGTCGAAGATGATCTGGTTATCCTGATAACTGATTGTAATCGGGATTTTTGAACTTTTCAGGATTTTAAACATGTCATCGATATTGTCACTTTTGTCAAAGGCCCCGGTAAAGTGGTAATTGAGTAAGGACGCATCCCTGACCTGATATTTGAAGTCATACCAACGCGATACAGTTTTCAGGAATTGTTCAAAAGAGGTATGATCGAATTCAAAATGTCCATACCGCCAGCTGCCGTATATTGCTGCATTGACATGTTGTATTTGTTTGGTTTGGTAGGCCTTGTTGTAAGTGAATTGCATGTCAGGCAAAAGAGTGTCCGGCTGGGAGAACCGCTCTATTCCGATTTTAACCTTTCCCCGTAGTAAGGTTGTTATCTTGTTATGATCGTCGGGATAGGCACTGAGATTGAATTCGGTTCCCAGTACTTCGACGTGGTAATCTCCTGCATCTACAATAAAAGGCTGATTTTCGTTATGGGCTACTTTAAAATAGGCTTCTCCTTTGAGTTCCACCCGGCGTACGTTGCCTGTAAAACTTGTCGGATAACGGAGTTCTGATTCCGAATTCAACCAGATAACGGTGCCGTCGGCAAGAGTTACACAATATTCTCCGCCTCTTGGGACAATCAACCTGTTGCGCTGTGTTGTTTCCTCTTTTTGGTTGGCATGATATTGAAGATAGTTGGTTGAATCGTCTTTCAGCTCAACTCCGTCGATAGTCATTTCCAAAGGATTATCTCCCAGAGAAATTTTTTGTCCGTTGTCCAGTACCAGGGTTGCCCTGGAAGCTCCCGGACTGATGAAATCAGAGAGTTGCAGGGTTTCTGTAGGGAATTTTTGATTTAGCTGGGTGTGCAATATATAATAACAGGTGAATATTCCTGCAATGATACAGGCTGCAGCGGCATAGGAAACCCAGCGGATTAATTTACGTCTCGAAACCTGAGGACGTTGGATGATGGTCATCAACTCCTGAAAGCTGGCTTCGTAATTTTCATGAACCGGTTGTATCTCGTCTTGCCAGGCTTGTCGGGCAGATTCAATATATTTTTCGTGTAAGGGATCTGATTTCAGCCAGGCCTGGAATAACTCTTCTTCCTTTCCGTTGGCGCAACCTTTCAGATGTGACATGATAATCCTCCAATCAATAGAATCATTTTTTTTCATAGCACACAAATATCGATGTTGCTATTTATAAACATTGGAGTAAAAAACGGGGGACAAATTTTTTGAATTTTTCAAAAAATAAACCAAAATACCGAGGGCAAATTATTTCGTAATATTTTCATTGCTCTCTTAATGTGAGTCTTAACGCTGGATTCTGCAATTCCGAATTTTTCTGCAATCTCTTTTATTTTGACTCCGTCTACAACATGCATTAACAAGATTTCATGGCTTTTCGGAGGAAGGAGAGCCAGAGTTGAATGTAATTTTTGTACCAGGAGCTGTTGCAGATCATCCAAATCTTCAATAGAAGAAGTATCTGAGGAAAATAACAGAGCTTCTGCCAGTTTTTCATCATGCCGGTCCCGGATACGGAGTGTACGGAGATAGTTCAGACAATTGTTCTGTACCATAACGTGCAACATATGGACGATGTTCCGGTGGGTTTCTATTTTTTCCGGGTGATTCCACAGCCAGACAAAAGCGTCATGTATGAGATCTTTTGCAATTTCCGGGTTATAAGTATAACGGAATGCAAAAGCCTGTAAAATGGGCATGCTCCGGATGTATAAGTCATGAAATGCTTGAATATCATGATGTTTTATCATCTCGGCAAGACGGGTCAGGTCTTGATTTTCTCCCATGTGATTTATTTTGGATTATATTGAATTATATTGGAACAAATATAATATAATTCAGGAACAATCAATATCCCTTAAAATAGGGAAAATGCAATCAAATAATCCTGTGTTTTAGGTATAGGCAAATTTTGGCCTTTATATATTATTCTACAGAAAATCTTACTTTTATGTAGAATTCTTTTGTCCGGTTTTCGGGATAAAACTGTCGGACCTGTGCGCTTCGTGACGGTCGTGTAAATTTTTCTTTCACTATCGGGGGAACTCGGGCTTCGCCCTCAGACACACCCCGATGGACGTTCAGAAAAACTAACACAGACACTCGTCCTCA
>CAJMQA010000387.1 GCA_905215395.1 uncultured bacterium
ACGCCGTAATCTTTACTAAATGCCAGATGGGCTAAAAAAGGGATATCGATGTAATTCATACTCCTACTATAACTTCGACTAAGGTCTTTGGTACCGTCAGCTAATTCGAAAGCCTCTTCCCAGCCTCTTTGTGAAAAGTTTAGCTCAACCTGTGCACCGCAAATCATAGCAAAATATTTCTCAGAGATATAACGGGCAGTCAGTCCGCCTGTGATTCCCATGGGCATACTTTGCTTGATCTTTCGTTGAAAAGAGACTTTGTTGAGATTGACACCACCATTTATTCCGATAGCAAAATTATGACGCATTTCGCCAATCTGTGCCATTGCCGGAAAAGCAATGCCTATTAGTAACACAGCTGTTATAATTGTTGTTTTTATATGTGTCATCTTATTCAAAATCAAGCTTTACTAATTCAAAGTTCTTTGTAAAATGAACAAAGAATACCTTCTTGTTGATGAAACCTCCCCAGTTGTTCACCCGTTGAAATTTAAATCCGGTTTGTATAGGAGTCAGATCCATTTTAGGTAGATTTTTTTCCAGTTCGGAGCCATATCTGGATAATCCTTTCAGGAAGAAGAATCCCGTATCAAATCCTAACATTCCGTATTGAGGGTAATTGATGGCCATATCTTTGCTATACCATTTGTGATAAGAGTTAATGAAGTTGATAGCTGCCGGAAGCATATTGTTTGTATAAAACGAAGAGTAAAAATATGTATCCAGCTCAAAGAAACTGTCCAGGTGATCTTTTGTATAAGTCTGCCATTCCGGGTAACCAAAAAGGTGTACGTTAGCGTCCGGGTTCTCTCTCACCAGTACAGTTAGCTGTGGAATGATTTTAATGAGTGTCACATCACTGCCAGATGTAGGGATAAAAATATTTTCTTTATCACTGCGTAGGGCTTCCTTCATCGCTTGTGCTGTGGCTGACTCGGGGCGTGTCTTTACCGGAATTCTTTTGTTTGTCAGTTCCTGTTTCAGTCCTTTGATAAATTCCGTTTTATCTTTATCTACTGCCGTAGCTTCCAATATGATTATATTGGCATTGGAGAACTGGCGTATAAAGTGTTCATATACCTCTGAATACAGATAAGACTGTGGAGTATTAATCTGATAAATAAACGGATTGCTAAACACCTCTTCTTCTTTTGAAGAGAAAGGAATAACCATACGAATATCATATTTCTTAGCAAAGGCTGCCAGTGTTTTTGTGTGCTTTGATTGTGACGGGCCAAAGATTATATTCATTTTTTTCATTTCATCTTTGGCAAGAATGTTATTTAGAGAAGCATTGTCGTCTCCACAATTATAAGCATAAAGATCAATAGAAGTGCCTGTACGTTTCAGGCTGTCTACAGCAAGAAGGAATCCTTCGTAATATTCAACCATGCGCTTATCTTGAAGGAAAGGCAATAATATGGCTGCTTTTATGGTACTTATTTTTTCCGGTGCTTCTTTACTGGCCAGGAATAGTTCCTTATCAGTAGGAGGAGTTATGTCTTTATTCTCCTGGGGTGTTACAGGCTTTGCCGAAGGGTAGGGGATGCAAAGGAACTGTCCTTTTTTCATCCCTTGTTTTAGCTCCGGGTTGGCATCGATCAGTGCCTGTTCGCTGATACCGTATTCGCGACTGACGCTGAAAATGGTTTCACGTCGTTTTACCTTATGCATATCTTTGCATCTGGATTGAACAGGACCTTGAATGGTGGCAGTCGATGGAGAAGTTGCCGTAACATTCTGAGTCAAAGGAGTGGCAGTCGTTTGTGCAACTTCTTCGGCGGAAGGAATACGGATCACTTGTCCGATACGGAAATTTTCAGCACTTAGTCCGGGGTTGGCTTCACAGATTGCTTTAGCCGATACATTATATATTGTAGTTAGTTTATATAAAGTTTCCCCAGCTTCAATGGTGTGGAATTTTTCATCTTGTTTTGATGCTTTTTGTTTCTGAGGAATCCGGATTGTTTGTCCCGCATAGATTTTCTCTTCACATCCCGGGTTTAATTGTATGATATCTGATTGACTGACTCCATACATGCTGGATATGGAATATAAACTTTGTCCCTTTTCAATGGTGTGAAGGAAGTAAGATTGATTCTCCTGAGCATGAAGGTTCATACAAGAGATGCTTATAAAAAACAGAAGAAAGAGTATTCGGCTTATTAAGGGTCTCATCAATTTTTAAACTATTAGTTCTTAAAATCAGGCAACAAAGGTACAAATTCTGATATATATCTGCCTAATAATTGAGTTAAGAAAATAATATTGTGTTTCTTTAAGACCATAATTCAAGTGGAAACATTAATTTTGCAGATGTTATGTCACTACACAGATTATCTTATATAATATTGTTCTGTCTTGCCTTTCCTTTTTCAGAGAGTTGGGCACAGATTAAGTTAAATCCTGTGGCTATATTGCTACTGGAGAATGGTACTGATCCTACAGAGCCCAAGACACTTGAGGCCGGTGGGGAACCATATGTGGGGTCGGCTCCACTTAAATTTCGTTTTGTGGCCAATATTGAGTCTCCTTCTCCAACATTACGTTATGAATGGAATTTTGCATCTGATGAGGAATTTAACGATCCTATAAGCGGGTCACCACGTTATGAAGAAGAAACCATTTTTGATTTTGTTACTTCGGGGACATTCTATGTCAGGTTACAGGTGAGCGATACGGAAACAGAAGATGGACCAACTTCGGTATCAGATGTGTTTATCATTCAGGTACCTGAGTCGGAATTGAAAATACCTAATGCTTTTTCACCTAACGGAGACGGCATTAATGATATTTTTAAAGTGAAGTATAAATCACTTGTTAGTTTCGATGCTGTTGT
>CAJMQA010000388.1 GCA_905215395.1 uncultured bacterium
AAAAATCGTTGTGACGAAGATGAATTTACAGATTCACTGATTGTGAAACCGCGTTCGATCAGGGCTCATTTCACCCCTTTGGAGCATGCTTACGCTTGTGTCAATCAGGAAATCTTTTTCCGCAATAATTCGACAGATACCGTTGCTTCTATTTTGAATACATACTGGAACTTCGGAGATGGGACAAGAGATACACAATGGAGTCCCCGGCATCGGTATGAAACTGACGGAACCTATATTGTTAGACTGAAGATTGACAACGGATGCGGTTGGGATACCGTTTCTACTCCGGTGATTATCTATCCTTTGCCTAAACTGGAGATCAGGAGTGAATATGAACTTTGTGAGAATGATACTTTTACATTTGTGGTGAAGTCTGATCAGGAACTGGAATACATCAGGTGGAATTTCGGGGATGGCCGTTTTGCCTATAAAGATAGTCTGAAGTATACGTATGCAGGATATGGAAGATTTCCTGTAACTGTAACAGGTATTTCGGCTGTGGGGAATCAGTGTACGGATTCTGTCCGGACAGAGGTAGTGGTACACAATAGGCCGGTTGTGAAAATCTTACCTTTGGATACTATACAATGTACGCCTTTTATGTTTCGTCCTTCAGTATCCGGGACCGGCTATCTGATGTGGGATTATGGGGATGGTTCGGAGCTGACGTCTGCTCAGGAACATTTGTATGAAAATTTATCGGATACTGTTCAAAAGTTCAGGGTTTTGATTTATGCTGAGACAGAGGAAGGATGTAAATCGGAGTACAACCGTCAGGTTACTGTGCTGAATAGACCGAGGGCTGCTTTTGACAAGAAGGTGGAACAAGGAAATCCCCAGAGAGTGACGTTTATCAATTTTTCCGAAGAATATACCGATTGTATCTGGGAGCTGCCTGAGTTGGGAACAGTGCATTCCGGGGAAGATCAGGTGGTGAATTTTGGGACCCAGGGAACTTATCCGGTACGTCTGGTTGCCGTCAATTATGTAGGGTGCCGGGATACAGCTGAGATTGAGCATGAGGTCCTGATAAAAGGGCTGTATTTTCCGAATACTTTTATTCCTCACAGTCTGAACGGAAAAGTAAACCGTTTTAACGGAATAGGTATGGGACTTCAGCGCTATAAGCTGGAAATATTCGATACATATGGTAATAAGATTTGGGAAACACAGGCTTTGAAGGATGGTAAGCCTGCTGAAGGATGGGATGGTTGTAATTCGGGAGGAAAGAAAATGCCTCAGGGAATATATACCTGGCGGGCTGAAGCTATTTTTGCTGATGATGAGGTGTGGACCGGAAAGAACAATGAATCCGGAGTGCCTGAGACTACCCAGGGAACGGTATTGTTGCTCCGGGAATAAAATGAAAATAAAAAATAAGAGCCGTAAAGTTGTCTGCTAATAAACATCATTGTATCTTTGAAACAGTGAACTAAATAATGAAAAAGTATGGATTTTTTTAAGGAAGTGAATCTGGCAGTTACAGTTTGTGATAAAGAAGGAAAGATTATCGACATGAACGATAAGTCGAAGAAAACCTTTTTGAAGCCCGGACGGGAAGAACTGATTGGCAAAAATGTGCTCGACTGTCATCCGGAACCAGCCCATTCCTTGCTGGCAGATATGTTAAAAAATCCCAGAACCAATGTATATACCATCGAAAAAAACGGAGTAAAAAAGCTCATCTACCAAACACCCTGGTATCAGGATGGAGAATACATGGGATTTATGGAATTATCCATGGAAATACCATTTGAAATGCGGCATATGATCCGGAAATAATTATGTTTCGAAAATGAATAAAGGATTGGTAAAAGATATTCTGGCTTATTTGCGGGAATTACGGGATAACAATAACCGGGAATGGTTTGCAGAAAATAAAGCACGTTACCAGGAATTGAAAGCCGGGTTTGAAGAGTTGGTGGATGAGCTGATCGGAAGGATCGCCGTATGGGATGGGGAGGTGAAGAATCTGACAGCCAGGGATTGTGTGTACCGCATTTACCGTGATGTGCGTTTTTCTCCGGATAAAAGTCCTTATAAAACCCATTTCGGGGCATACATTTGTGGTTTCCGGGGGAAAAATAGCGGACGTTGTGGTTACTACTTCCATCTGGAACCCGATGGCTGTTTATTGGGAGGAGGCTGTTATTGTCCGGCTCCACCTTTGCTGAAACGAATCCGGCAAGATATATATGACAATATTGAGGAGTTTACAGCTATCATCCGGAATCCTGAATTTAAGACTGAATTTCCGGAAATAGATCAGGACGGAAAGTTGAAAAAAGTGCCGGCTCCTTTTCCGGCTGATTTTTCAGAAGGCGATTTGCTGAAATATAAGCATTACGATATCTTGAGCCGCCGTCCGGATGTGTGGTTTGAGAGTGGGGATATGCTGGAAAAAGTTGAAGTTATTTTCAAAAAAATGGTTCCTTACAATCGCTTTTTTAACTATACGATTGATAACGAGTAAATCTTTATTATTTTTGCAATTCTTATAATCCTGAAACTATGAAAGTACTATTATTGGGCAGTGGAGGGCGTGAACATGCATTGGCGTGGAAAATTGTTCAGAGTCCTAAATTGGAGAAGTTATATATTGCACCGGGGAATGCTGGTACTGCTGAAATTGCAGAAAATGTGGATATGGCTGTAACCGATTTTAAGTCCATCGGTGATTTCATCGCTGAAAAAAAGATTGATTTACTGGTAGTGGGGCCCGAGGATCCTCTGGTGGAAGGTATCCGGGACTATATGCAGGCCGATGTCCGGTTCAGGGATCTGATGATCATCGGGCCGGGACAGGACGGTGCTAT
>CAJMQA010000389.1 GCA_905215395.1 uncultured bacterium
GAGAGTAGGTTGGCGCCGAATTCAGAAAGCCCTGTGAGAAATCACGGGGCTTTTTATTTTTATACCTCAGGATATATTATTTTTCCTGTATACTATAGGATAGTGAGGCTTGTTTTTCCATAAAACCGGGTTGTAATGGGGAGGGGCTGGAGGTAAATGGAATATCCGGGAGAGAAGTCTTGCGTTGATGTTCGTAATGAGCAAAGAGGGATAGGATGATAATAATAATTATCAGGTGTAGATAGTCGGATCTCCTGTTTTGAATTCTCTTTTTTTCCATATAAATGATATTAGTGTAGATTATACGTTAAGTTTCAGACCATAAGTTTGAATTTTAAATATGATTTTTTGGTTTTTATGAGATTTTTACGAGGCAGTGAACATAAAAAAAATGGCTGAATAATAGCTTTATTGGGAGGAATATTCTAATTTTGTTACCTGATATACAAAAGCGTAAACTTTTATAAAAATAAAAACCTATGAAATTTTTTATTGACACGGCAAATCTGGCACAGATCAGGGAAGCTAATGAAATGGGCGTGTTGGATGGTGTGACAACAAATCCTTCTTTGATGGCTAAAGAGGGCATTAAAGGTGTTGAAAATTGTAAAAAGCATTATGTTGAAATTTGCAATATTGTAAGTGGAGATGTGAGTGCTGAAGTAATTTCCACCGAGTATGAAGCGATGATTAAAGAAGGGGAAGAATTGGCTGCTTTACATCCGAATATAGTGGTAAAAGTACCTTGTATTGCTGATGGAATTAAGGCGATTAAGTATTTTACAGGAAAAGGAATCCGTACAAACTGTACTTTGGTGTTTTCTCCAGGACAGGCTCTGTTAGCTGCCAAAGCAGGTGCAACTTATGTATCACCTTTTGTAGGGCGTTTGGACGATATTTGCAGTGATGGCATAGAGCTGGTAAGTAAGATAGTGGATATGTATAGCTATTATGGTTTCCAGACACAGGTGCTGGCTGCTTCAATCCGGAATACCCAGCACATTATTCAATGTATTGAAGCTGGTGCCGATGTGGCCACTTGTCCGCTTTCTGCAATTAAAGGTTTGTTGAACCATCCGCTGACTGATAGTGGATTGGCTAAATTTTTGGAAGATTATAAGAAAGTTAACGCTTAAGCCTTCATGTATATAAAATTGTTTGAGGATAATCCCAATACACGGGATATCCTTAAAATCATAGAAGTTTTGAAAGATGGAGGGGTGATTATTTATCCGACCGATACTATATATGCTATCGGCTGTGATATTAATAATGTGAAAGCTGTACAACGGGTATGCCAGCTGAAGGGAGTTAAACCGGAGAAAGCTAATTTTTCTATGATTTGCCGGGATTTATCAAATATAGCTGCTTATGCTAAGGTAAACAATGATGTTTTTAAGGTAATGAAGCATAATTTGCCAGGGCCTTTTACCTTTGTTTTACCTGCTACGAGTAAGTTGCCAAATGTTTTGATGAATCGGCGTAAAACAATCGGGATCCGGATACCGGATAATTATATTGTGAGGTCTATTGTGCAGGAGTTAGGGAATCCTTTGTTGACAACTTCTGTTCGTGCAGATGATGATGTCGAAGAATATATAACTGATCCGGAATTGATCTATGAAAAATATGAAAAATTGGTCGATATAGTGATTGACGGAGGGTTTGGGCAAAATATTGCTTCTACAGTAGTGGATTGTACCAATGGTTCGATTGAAATTATCAGGCAAGGAATAGCGGAGTTGCAATAAAGAAAGGAAAAGATATAAAGGGTCCTCGTTTGGGGACCTTTTTTGTTTGTGGAATGTGATTTATTCCCGGATTAAAATAATCTGGCATTGTTTTTGTGCTTTATTGGAGAAACGTTTGGTAAGACTGGGACGTATGGATATTAAATAAGGTTAGATGGAAAGGAGGTTGAAATGTTTTGGGATTTTTTTCTACGTTTACTGGTAGCAGGTTTGTTGGGAGGAGTGATTGGATGGGACAGGGAATACCGGGCAAAAGAAGCCGGTTTAAGGACGCATTTTCTGGTGGCTTTGGGGAGTGCTTTGATTATGATTGTCTCACAGTATGGATTTGCTGATGTGTTGGGGCAGGAAGGGGTCGGATTGGATCCTAGCCGTGTTGCAGCTCAGGTGGTGAGTGGTATAGGTTTTATCGGGGCCGGTACGATTCTGATTCAGAAGCAATTTGTCCGGGGATTGACAACTGCGGCTGGATTGTGGGCTACTTCAGGTATTGGATTAGCTGTCGGGGGAGGTATGTATTGGATTGGGGTATGTGCAATGATTCTCACTTTGATAGGCTTGGAGTTTTTGACAGTTGTTTTTAAGAATGTGGGCGAACATAGTTCTTTATTGGCTTTTTCGACTATGGATAAAGAGAATCTGAAAAGGGTAACCAATGAACTACATTTGAAAAATTACCGGATTGCCAGTTATGATGTGCAGCGTGAGCCTTTGGAACATGGCGAAATTTACCATGTAACTATGGTTATTAAGACCAAGCGTTATCTGGATGAAAGTGAACTCTTTCAGTTTATTCAGGGACTTCCGGACCTGACACTGGAACGTATGTCCTGATTATTTTTTCCAGAAAGATTTGGTGAATAATACCAATACAGTGAAGACTTCAAGACGGCCAACCAACATGAGCAAAGCCAGGAATATTTTGGCGCAATCGTTGAGATGGGCAAAACTATACATCGGCCCGATACTGCCAAATCCGGGTCCCACGTTACTCATACTGGTGATAACGGCACTACAGGCTGTTATGATATCCTCCGTAAACAGAGTCATGATAACACTT